>JAGGWS010000008.1 GCA_021163425.1 Candidatus Omnitrophota bacterium | reverse complement strand
GTTTTTAGCTACGGTAATTGCTCTTGCTTTTTTAGGTTTATTCTTTAACTTTTATCTTAATAAAAGAAAAACTTTTTCTCACCAGGAAATTGAAATCTTACCTTATCCTCCAGAGATAGATTCTATTTTAATAATCAATAATAATAAAACCCTCCAATATTTACAAAAAAAATTTCCTTTAATATTAAATGTTTCGTCAAGGGGTCTGATTATTAACTTTAAAAAACCTTTAAATCTTTCTCAAAAGATAATAAAAATATATTTTGAAAACCCTTTACAACAAACAAAATTAATCTTAAAAGATAGCTTCTATTATTCTAACTCTCAAAGTCCTCTCTTAATAGATACTAATCAGGAAAAAGTCTTACAAATAAACTCCAAAAATCTCTCCCTGGGAGAAAAAGGCTTAAATCCTTATCGAATAGCACAATTAAGGTTAGAATTTAAAAAACCTCTATGCGGGGGAAAAATAAAGAATATAAAGATAGAAAACCTTCCGAAAGGAGGCTAAATATGAAGATAATAACCTTTGCCAATCAAAAAGGAGGTTGTGGAAAAACTACCTTAGCTGTAAATTTTGCCGCCGGCTTAGCTAAAAGGAAAATAAAAACACTTCTTATAGATTTAGACCCTCAAGCTCACGCTACTTTGTATTTAGGCTACAAAGACCAATCTAATAACTCTATTCTTAAAATTTTTGATAACCTCATTAAAAATATAGAATTTGACCCTAAAAACTATATTATCTCCCGAAATCCGGAATTTTCTTTTATCTCTTCAGAAATAGAATTGGGAGCTTTAGAAAGTGAACTTTCTGAAAAAAGTTATGCTTTAGAACTTCTCAAAAGACTAATAGAAAAAACAGAAACTTTGAATTTTGAATACATAATAGTAGATACTCCACCTAATTTAGGATTCTTAACTCTCAACGCCCTTAAATGTGCAGATATCGTGATTATCCCTTTAGAATGCAGTATTTTTTCTTTGCAGGGCTCAGAAAATCTTAAAAAGATTGTTTCTCTCTTTGGTAATTATTATGAAAAATTACCTCTATTTTTTCATCTTATAACTTTGTTTGATAAGAGGTCTAATTTCAATAAGGAATTCTTAAGAAAAATAGAAAAAATAATAGATAGTCTCCTTTCTCCTCCAGTAAGAAATAATATCCACTTAAAAGAAGCCTCTTACTTAGGAAAAACCATTTTTGAACATAACCCTTTCTGCCGAGGGGCTCAAGATATAGAAAAAGTAATAGAAGACTTCTTAAAGAAAATAAAAGAAATAAGGGCAGTTGATTTCTGTTGTGAAGCTCATTCTGCCCAAAAGATATATCTGGTAGGTGATTTTAACAACTGGCAAAGAAGAGAAGAATATGCCTTAGTAAGAAAAAATGGTCGCTGGCAGAAAAAGGTTTATCTTCCTAAAGGTAAATACCGTTATAAATTTATAATAGACAATAATTGGTCCCACGATAACTCTAACCCTCATAAAGAAACTGATAACTTTGGAGGATACAATTCTCTTCTCAATTTAGAAGGCTAAACCCTAAGACTTTCCAACAATATCTGATTAGGAAGAAGTGTCACACACCCTAGAAAAAACCGGCAGGAAAAGAAAAAGAGGGCATCTATTTAGAAAAAATCTTGTTAAATTTCTCAATCCCTGCTAAGGCTATTATGTCGTCTTCTTTACCTTTAGTCCCGCTAATCCCTATTGCTCCTACTAAAGTATCCTCATAAATTAAGGGTGCGCCCCCTGAAACCCCCAAAACCATGGTCTTATCGGCTATGTTCCAAACCCGGAACGCTCCCTTATTAGTAGCCTGTCTGAATTCAAAAGAAGAAAGTGCTTTAGCCTTCGCCCATTCTAAAGAAATAATGCTTTGGCCATCCATAAGATAAGCTAACTTTAAATTGCCAGCTTCATCAAGAATTACTATCCCCACGGATGCCTCTAATTCCTCAGCCTTTTTTTGACAGGCTAAGGCTATCCTTTTGGCCAGTTCTAAACTCAGAGACTTCTTCCTAAAAACCAATTCTTTGCTTTTCTCCTGAGCAGTCAGATTAAAAACTGAAAAGAAAATTAAAATAGTAAAAATAGAGATCTTAAGCCTCATCACTGCTCCTTTCTTTGGTTTTCAGGAAGAATTAAAAATTTTTTTGGCTTTTTTCCTTTTAAATTCCTTTAAAAAATCTTCAAAATCTAAAAGGATAAATCCTCTTTCCGAAAATTTTTCTATTTCTGCGAATACTACCTTTTTTCTAAAACCCACATATTTAAAATTAGCCCCACAGTTAGGACAGACTTTACTTTCTTTAGAAATACCAATTTTATGACAGGAAAAACATTCAGCGTTAAGAACACCTATTACTAATAAACTTCTAGCTACCTCTTCTAAATCTATTTTAACCCAGGTTCTTATCCAGTGTTTCATTTATATTTATAGAATTTCTCAATAGTCTTTACTACTTCTTGAGGAGAATCTACTACCTTAAAAAGCCTAAAATCAGACTCTTCTAAACATCCTTTCTTAACAGAAGTATCTTTTAGCCAAGTAATTAAACCTTTCCAGTAATTACTTCCAAAAAGAATTATAGGAAACTTAGGAATTCTCTCAGTCTGCACTAAAGCCAAAGCTTCAAAAAACTCATCTAAAGTACCAAAACCTCCAGGAAACACTACAAAAGCCTTAGAATATTTAGCAAACATTACTTTCCTTATAAAAAAATATTTGAATTCCAGGATATAACTAGCGTAAGGGTTAGGGATTTGCTGTTCAGGGACAAGAATATTCAAGCCTATTGATTCAGCACCTGAATTTTTTGCTCCTTTATTAGCTGCCTCCATTATCCCAGGGCCTGCTCCGGTAAGAATAGAAAAACCAGCCTTACCTAACAAAAAGGCAGTTTTGTAAGCAAATTTATAATAAGGACTTGTAGGTTTAGCTCTTTTTGAACCAAAAATAGAGACTCCTTTTTTAATGTGATTTAACCCTTCATAGCCCTCTACAAATTCACTCATTATTCTAAATACTCTCCAGGTATCTTTCTCTATATTTTCTAATTCAAAAGTAAAAGACTTTCTCATTTTTCCTTTATCTTATAGACTTTATCCTTTCTTCTTACTCTCTCTTTAACCAAAACCCCCACTAGCTTACCTTTCTCAGCTCTCTTTACTGGCTTATTGTTTATCTGAAGAGAAGAAACCTTCTGGATAAAATCTGAAGTATGTCCTTTTATATGGATTGTATCTCCTATAGATAAACCCTTTCTAAGCTTTATTACTCCTGCTGAAACTTTAGGAAAAAAGTGAGTAATTTTTCCAATTAGCTCTTCTTTAGGTTTCTTTTTAACTGTAGAAACTGATGCTCTTTTTTTAACTATATTAAGAGATCTGGTTGAAGATTTTCTTGTTGAAGTTTTCTTCTTAGGTTTAGCCTGACTTTTTTTAGATTTAAATAAAAAGCTAAATATCATTAAATTACTATCTTTTCAGCTATTGAAGTTATTAAAGGAAAGTAAGGTTTTAGCCCCATAAGAGAAGAAAATATACCTATAACCATAAATACTAAATAGGCAATGGTGCCTAAAACGCTGAAAATAGCCCCAATGAAAGGAGTAACTATACTAAAAATTAAACAGACAACCCATCCTATAAAAAGAACTAAAGCCTGCTTGGCGTGATACCTGGCAAAGGAATTATCTTTTTTATAAGCCAAGACAAAAATACAGAGAAAAAATAGATAAGCTAAAGCAGCATACCCTGCGCCTTGCCTTACTTCTTCATTAACTTTTTCTGCCATAACTTACCACCTCCTTTTTATATCTTTTTATATCACAGAAACTTAATACTGTCAATTACCTTGAAGCCAAGCCCCCAATAAAAGTTTCTAAAATCTTCCCAAAATATCTATAACTAAGTAGACATAATAACATTTATCCTCTCTTCCTCCTCCTATTCTTCCTAATATTCATTAAATAACTCATTTAGTGACCAAATATCTTCTACTAATAAATCTATCTTCTTGCCAGCAAAAAACTTACCTTCATATATACATATATAATTTAATATCTTCTGCTCTTGAGAAAATAAACTAACTTCTCGAGAGTAATCATAGGGAGATACCCAACAGCTATTTTGAACTTTCCCAAAACCTAAGTTCTTTAAAAATTTCCGGAGGTATTCCCTTTTTATCTTATACTTCTCAGGAATATCGTATATCAATATTCTCCATTTTTTATCCCATCCCTGGTTGTATTTTCTTCTCTTTAAATTAGTGAATTCTCCTCTTATGCTTTCTAATTTTTTATTAAGCCTAACAAAAGAAAAACCCCTCTTCCCTATTGGGAAAATTAATCCCCGTCGATGTAATCTTCTCAACTGCATCTGGAGAGCTAAGGGAGTAATGATAATCTTTTAGAAGGTCTCCTAAAAATGCTGTGGATAAGGGCGAAGAAGAAATATACAATAAATAAAGAAAACCTTCCATAAATTCAGAGAGAATTGATTTAGCAGTTTCTTTACTAAGATAAGCCAGTTTCCTAACCTCTTTTCTCACACTCTCTCCCCTCCTTTTGTATTTACAACATCAAAACCCATTATAACAATTTCAGTTGCTATCGCAATAAATTTTGTTATATTTGTGTTTTTGTGTTTTGGAGTTGGAGGGGGTATAAATTACAGGGCTTAAAGAATAATAAAAAAATTAAGAATTCTCAACTTAACTAAAATAAAAAAGCCCCATATTCCTATGGGGCTTTTTTAAGGGGTTTGGTTTATTTTATTTTTTATAAAGAATTAGAAGTTTACTCTGGCTGATAACCTCACCATATAGCCAGTGTTATCGTTTTCTGAGGCTAATAACCCTCCGGGGATAAATACTCCGCTGTCTAAAATAAACTGGGTGTTTTCTGAATAATCATAAGTAAGCTTTAGGTCTATTTCGTCACCCAGGTGTTTTGAGCTTCCATCTAAGTAGTAATAATTTCCGTAAGCAGGGCCTTCAGATATAGCATATCTCTCAGAAAAATGATTTTTGACTAATCTTTGATGGGTATATTTTATAAGCATATTCAGGTTTTTGCGGAGGTAAGTAAAAAAGTATAAGTTAATGGTATGAGAGTTAGTATGAGGAAGAATTAAGTTTATTAGTTCTCCGCCAGTCTGGTCTTCAAACATAGGATCCCAGGCTGTGTAAGTAGAACCTGCTGAACCAGTGGATGAAGAATACTCATCTGCATCGCCGGATAGAAAAGTGTACCAGAAGCCAACCATAGAATAGGCTTTATTTAAAAGTTTGTAGTCTAATCCCAATTGAGTAGCCCAGGCATCTCTGTGAGCGTGTAAACCTGAACCATCACGGTAATCGCCAAACTGGTGAGCTACTTCAAAATTTAAAGTAAGTTTTTCTGAGAAATCCTTCTTTATATGGGTGCCCAGACAATAAACTTTGTTTTCCTCATCCTGAAGAGTAGTAGGCCCTGATAATGAACTATTATAAGTATCATAGTCTTTATCTTTGGCAAAGAAATATAACTCATAAAGAACTGTTTCATCAGGTAGGTATTGAGCATTTACACCATAAAGAGAGACATCATCAGCTACATTGGTTGAACTCTCATTTACTACTGCATAGATTAAGTCTAAAATAAAGTTATCATAGTCTAAATTAGCTCTTATAGCATCAAAGGACTTTCTTAAAGATAAATCATCAGCCACCTGGTATAAACCAGAAGCAGAAGAAACACTCCGGTTAGTATCAGGGTCTCCCACAATGAAAGCATTTCCAAAACGTAAAGGCTGTCTTCCAATGGTAAGAGTTAAGTAGGGGTTTATCATCTCCTTCAAAGTAAAATAGGCTAAATCTAAATCAATGTCAGTATTGGTATTATCTTCTTCTCCCCAGAGTCTCTCATTAATCAGCTGAACTACTGCTGAAACATTCTCAGTTAAGTCAGCATCAAATCTTAGCCGGGTCTGAAGCAAAAGGAAATCTTCAGAGTCTTTTGCTTCTCCAGTAAATATATTTGAAGAAGCTCCTTTTAACCCTAAGGACATGTCTCTAGTAATTGCCTGGGAGGTAACATCACCAGATATCTTTATATTGTTTACAGCAGAAAAAGTTAAGGAAGGAATAAAGAAAAAGGAGATAATAAATAGAAAAACTAATTTTCTTCTCTTCACCCAGACACCTCCTTTCTTATAAAAAACCCCGCACCGTTTCTGGTGCGGGGTAATTTTTCAACCGGCAAACATTTAGAACTCTACTTTAGCAGTTGCTCTTACTGAATAAGCAGTATTATTATTGGCAGAATCAAAATGATCACCAGGAATGAACCAACCAGCAACCAAACCTAACTGGACATCTTCAGTATAATCATACAATAAAGATGCATCTATCTCCCAGCCTAAGTCTTTGTCACTAGTCTGCTGGATGTCACTTGAATTAGTTATTACATTATTAGAAAGAGCATTATAGGGAGACGTTAAACCTTCAGCTAACCTTAAATAATAAACATCCAAACCTGCAGTTATATCTTCTCTGGGCTTGGTTGAACCTGATGCCTTAATATACCACATATTGGTATTATTAAATAAGATATTGGCTATCTCACCAACTCTCTGGTCCTCAAACATTGGGTTCCAGCCCTCATATTTACTGATAGTATCTCCATCATCACCAGATAAGTAGGTATAGCACAAGCCTACTTTAGAAGAGTTGGGGTCATTGAATTTGTATTCTCCACCTAACTGGAGAGCAAAAGCATCAATGTGGTCATGGTCTGTAGAAGAAACTCTTCTGTCCCCAAATTGATAAGCATATTCGCCATATAAAGAAAGTTGCTCATCAACAGCTAAATCTCCTCTTACTCCAATTACATAGACTTTATCATTATCATCGCCGGCTATGGCTTGGTCTTTATCCTTGGCAAAGAAATAACCTTCAAGAAGAGTATTCTCATCGTATTGGTAAGCTGCATTAATTCCGTAGAGAGTTACATCATCTTCTATATTTGTAGTATTCTCATCTACTTTAGCATAGATCAAATCAATTACCAGAGGAGAATAATCTAAGATTGCCCTTACTGCGTCAAAACTTTTTCTTAAAGATAAATCATCAGCCTCATTGGACAATCCTAAATCATCAGGAATATTATTATCAGTGTCAGGGTCGCCAATAATTAAACCCCGGCCATATCTTAAAGGTTGACGGCCAATAATCAGAGTAAGCGGTTCATAAATCATTTCGTTCATCGTAAAATAGGCTAAATCTAAATCAATGTCAGTATTGGCATTATTTTCTTTTCCCCAGAGTCTCTCATTAATCAGCTGAACTACTGCTGAAACATTTTCAGTTAAGTCAGCATCAAATCTTACCCGAACCTGGGAAAGAATAAAATCCTCAGAATCCTGAATGCTTCCTGTAGCACCCAAGGATAAATCCCGGGTTATAGCCTGAGCAGTTATGTCACCAGAAACTTTAATGTTATTAGTAGCAGAAAAGGCTAAGCTACACAAACCTACTGCTACTATAAAGGCTATTAAACTTCGCCTCATCTCTTTCCTCCTTTCCTATAATTTAGGATTTATAGGAACAAGGCTATCTATTCCTTGTTATTATCTATTCAGTTATATCATCCACATTCCTGATAACTCAGAGCTTAGTTTATTCTGCCACCTCCTCCCTTGCTAAGTTTTGAGTTACCTGTGGATGGTATAACCAATATAGCAATTTGGGAAAGAACGGGAAAAGCCACGTTACTTTACTTTCTTTTATCAAAAAAGCTAATATTTGTCAAGAAAAAATTGACTATTTTAAAAAATCTATTTCTATATATAGAACTTAAAAATTATTTAACCCTACAGATTGTGGGCTAAGTAATCTAAAAGTTTTATAAGTGTGTTTCTTAATTCTTTACGAGGAACTACTTTATCAATTAAGCCACAGGACAGATTGAACTCTGAACGCTGGAAACCCTCAGGTAACTTCTGTTTTATAGTCTGCTCAATAACTCTGGGTCCAGTAAAACCAATTAAAGCCTTAGGTTCAGCAATTAAAATATCTCCTAATCCAGCAAAGGAAGCCAAAACCCCGGCCATAGTGGGGTGGGTAAGAATAGATATATAAGGAATATTTGCTTTTCTTAACTCATAGATTGCTCCTGAAGTCTTAGCCATCTGCATAAGGGAAAACATCCCTTCATACATTCTGGCTCCTCCACCAGAACCAGAAACAATAATTAAAGGCCTTCTGGTTTTTAAAGCTAATTCCGAAGCCCTTGTAATTTTTTCTCCTACTACTGAACCCATAGAACCCATAATAAACCGGGAATCAGTAGCTGAAAATATTACAGGTTTACCGCCTATCTCCCCTTCTCCATAAATAGCTGCCTCAATTAAACCAGTGGTTTTCTGGTCCTGAGCTATTTTCTCCTGATAGGCACGGGCTCCTTTAAATTCTAAAGGATCAAGAGAAGCCATTTCTTTATCTAATTCTTTAAAAGTTCCCTGGTCTAAAAGAAGTTCAACCCGGGAGTAAACTCCTAAAGGAAAGTGAAAATTACAACGGGGACAAACCATCTGGTTTTCAGCTAAAGCCTTATTAAAGATAGGATGGTTGCATTCGGGACACTTAGTCCATAAACCATCAGGGATATCTTTCTTTTTGACTCTTACTATAGTGTATTTAGGCTTTTTTTTGAATAAAGGCATAATTTATAAAGTTTAAAGTTTAAGGTTTAAGGTTTAAGGTTTTTCAAAATCTTTTTTTTCAGGTTGATTACCATAGCTTTCTTAAAATTAAGCCTGATAAAAACTTGGGATAAAAATAAGTAGTCTTCTGAGGTAAAGTTTTTCCTTCAAAAGCTATCTTAGTTACTGCTGAAATATCCGGCTTTCTCAACAGAAAACCACAATTCTTATTTTTAGTAATTAGCTCAGATAACTCTTCTATACTTTTAGTATAGAGAAAATCTTCCTCTTTTAAGGCTATCTTTAGTATAGCCTTAAAAACCCAATTATGCAACAAAAATACATCTAATTTTTTATAACTCCTTAAAGAAGGCTTATTTAAGTATTTGGGGATTAAGGACTTGCTTTTTAAAGAGAAATAGAGAATGTTTTTGCCTTGGGCAAAACCAAAAGAAAAAATCTCAGCTTTATCTAATAAATCCTGTAATTTCTTAAAAGATTTAACTTCTTGAAAGAAAAAATAAGGTTGTAAAGAACTCTTAAGAAAGTTTAGGCCTATGTTTTTATTGACAATACGATGAGTAGGAAGGACTAAGAGATTCTCATCCTGAGGAGAAAAATAAGCTAAAATGTAGCCTAAGTCTCTAAATCTATTTAGCTTATGCTTATTCTTGCGGAAAAATTTTAAAGCAGTTTCAAAACGGTGATGCCCATCAGCAATAAATAAAGGGATATTCTCAAAATATTTTTGAATCTTTCTTATTTTCTGAGGTTGAGAAATCTTATAAATTTGATAAAGAATACCTCTATGTTTAAGCTTAATAAAAGGAGGGGTATTTTTTAAAGTTTTAAAAAGAAGGGTTATTACCTCATTTTTTTTCTTAGAATAAACTACAAATATAGGAGAAAGATTTGCCTGAGTATACTTTATTACCTGGTATCTGTCTTTTTTGGGAGCTGGGTGAGTTTTCTCGTGAGGAAAGATAGAAGCATCCAACTTAAGAAGGCCTAAAAAGCCTATCCTTTTAAAAGTTTTAGAGCCGAATTTAAATTCCTGAAGGGTTAAATAAAAAGCAGGTTCTTTTTCTTCAACTAAAATATCCTTTTTAAGCCATTCTTTAAATTTTCTTCCTAATTCCTGATAAGAAGAACCAGGCTCTTTAAGAAGAATGTGAGAAAAATTATAAGGAGAGCTTTTTCTTAAAGCTCTCTCTTCTTCTTCAGTAATTATATCGTAGGGAGGACAGACTAAATCCTTTAGTTTCTTAAATAATCGAGGATTATAATGGAGAGCTAAAAAGGGCTTTAGTTTACTTTTCACTGCAAGAACAGGAGCCAGGTTTGGAATTAGAATCTTTCTTATCTTGAGGCTTCTCTTTATTATTCTTATTGTTATTTCTTTTATAGTCAGTTATGTAAAAACCATTCCCCTTAAATATCAAACCACAGCCTGAACCAATCAATCTTTTAAGTTCTCCTTTACACTTAGGGCACTCTTTTAAAGGTTCATCGTCTATTTTCTGAAAAACTTCAAAAGTATAGCCACATTTTTTGCAGGTGTAATCATAGTGGGGCATTTTTCCTCCTTACTTAAAAGTTCTTTTTATCTTATCAGCAAAACTCTCAGAAACTCTTTCTCCTCTTAATCTGGCTAATTCTTCAAATAAGACTTTCTCCCGAGAACTGAGCTTCTTAGGAATTTCCACATTAACTCTTACGAATAAATCACCCCGGCGAGAAGAATGTAAATTAGGCAGCCCCTTCCCTTTAAGCCTGAATAAAGTTTGGGGTTGAGTGCCGGAAGGCACAGACATTCTAACCTTTCCATCCAAAGTAGGCACCTCTATTTCCCCACCTAAGACTGCCTTTACTAAACTTATTTTAGCCTCAGTTAAAAGGTCGTCTCCTTCTCTTTTAAATAAAGGGTGGGGTTTAATCCTTACAAATACATAAAGGTCTCCAGCTCCTCCAGGTGCTTGCTCTCCTTCGCCTCTAATTCTCAAAGAAGAGCCATCTTTAATACCAGCAGGGATTTTAACAGTCAAAGTCTTCTTTTTCCTCACAAAACCCTGGCCCTTACATTCCGGACAAGGCTTAGAAATTATCCAACCTTTTCCCTTACATTCTAAACAAGTCTGACCAAACCTGATAAATCCAGCTGATTGATAAACTACTCCCTTACCCTTACAAACCGGGCAGGTTATCTTGGAAGTGCCAGGCTTTGTCCCCTCTCCCCTACAAGTAGGACAAACCTCATTTTTATAGAAAGTAATGGTTTTTTCTGCAGGCTTAACTATATCTTCTAAGCTGAGTTCAGTTTCTACTTCTATGTGCCTTCCCCGAAAAGCTCTTCTCTGAGAAGACCTTCTCCGGGTGGAAGTCCCGAAAAAGTCAAAACCTAAATCGGAGAAAAAGTCCTCAAAGATAGAACCAAAGCCTAAATCCTCAAATATCGAAGAAAAGTCTGCTCCTCTAAAGATATCCTGCTCAGTAAACCGGGAGTCAATGCCGGCATGGCCATAAGTATCATAGAGTTTCCTTTTTTGAGGGTCAGACAGGACAGCATAAGCTTCGGATATCTCCTTAAATTTTTCCTCAGCATATTTCTTCTCACTTTCCGGAACTCTATCGGGATGAAATTTTAAAGCAAGCTTGCGGTAAGCCTTCTTTATCTCCTCTAAAGAAGCATCCCGGGAGACTCCTAAAATTTCATAATAATCGCGTTTAGTGGTCATCATCCCATTAAATTGTTAAACTGTTAAATTGTTAAATTGCTAAATTGCTAAATTTTTAATTTTTTATTTGTAAAGTTGATAAGGTTACTTATTTCTTTTGGAAGCTTATCCAATACACTAATTATATACTCTTCATCTTCGTCTTTTAATAGATTCCTTATCTTTGCTTTTTTAACCCAATCTAAAGATTCGCTTATTGAACCGTAGCTATAATGATAGAAATTTACCTTATCTTTCTTGAAGTATCTTCCAAAACCTTCAGCAATGTTAGCAGAAATAGAATCAATGGCTCTAACTAACTGTTTACCTATTGTATCTTTAGTAAAATAATCCCACTTCATCACAATATTCCAAATGTAATTAGCCAGCTCAAAAGAAATCCTATAAGCACTTATATCTTCTAATTCTAAATATTTCTTCATTTTCAATTTAGCAATTCAGCAGTTTAGCAGTTTAGCAATTTAGCAGTTTAGCAATTTAGCAATTTAGCAATTTAGCAGTTTAGCAGTTTATCAGTTTAGCAGTTTAGCAGTTTATTTGCCTTCTTCTTTATAATCAGCATCAATAACTTCGCCTTCCTTTGCTTTTCTGGGTTCTTCTTGATCAGTAGGAGTTTCTTGAGCTTTAGTTTCTGAAGAAGTTGAAGAACTTCTTTGAACCTGGTTCTGAGCCTGGGTTGCCTTGTAAACTTCTTCAGCTAATTTATGAGAAGCCCGGGTTAATTCATCCATAGCCTGATTTATCCTGTCTTTGTCATCAGTTTTTAAAGCCTCTTTTAAAGCAGAAAGTTTTGCCTGAATATTCTCTTTTTCTGAAGAAGAAACCTTATCCCCATATTCTTTCAAAGACTTCTCAGTAGTGTAAACTAAAGTATCTGCCTTATTTTTAAGTTCAGCCAACTCTTTTCTCTTCTTATCTTCTTCAGCAAACTTTTCAGCTTCTTTTACCATCTTATCTATTTCTTCCTGAGAAAGCTTCTGAGGAGCAGTAATTCTTATAGATTGTTCTTTTCCTGTACCTAAGTCTTTGGCTGAAACATGAACTATACCGTTAGCATCAATATCAAAAGTGACCTCAATTTTAGGCACTCCCCGAGGTGCTGGCGGAATACCTACTAAGTCAAATCTTCCTAACTCTATGTTATCATTAGCCATAGGACGTTCACCCTGCAAGACCCGGATAGTAACTGCTGACTGATTGTCTTCAGCAGTAGTAAAAATCTGGGATTTCTTAGTGGGGATGGTAGTATTTCTCTCAATTAATTTTGTAAATACCCCGCCTAAAGTCTCAATACCTAAGGACAAAGGAGTAACATCCAGTAAAAGCACATCTTTAACATCGCCTTTAATTATTGCTGCCTGGATAGCTGCACCTGAAGCCACACACTCCATAGGGTCAACCCCTCTTTCAATTTTCTTGCCGATGTAGTCTTCTACAAATTTCTGCACTATTGGCATACGGGTGGGACCTCCAACCATAATTATCCGGTCAATATCTGAAGGCTTGAGTTTAGCGTCAGATAAAGCTCTTTCCATAGAATACTTAGTCTTCTCTACAATAGGTCTAACTAATTCTTCTAATTTTGCCCGAGTAATCTGCATTACTAAATGTTTAGGCCCGGTAGAATCAGCAGTAATAAAAGGTAAGTTGACATCAGTAGTAATAGTTGAAGAAAGCTCAATCTTGGCTTTTTCTGCAGCTTCTCTCAACCTCTGCATAGCCATAGGGTCATTGCGTAAATCTATCCCTGTATCTCGCTTAAACTCTTCAATTATATAATTCATTAGCGCTTCATCCATATCGCGTCCCCCAAGCTGGGTATCACCACTGGTTGCCTTAACTTCAAATACTCCCTGAGCCATCTCCATAATAGTCACATCTAAAGTTCCTCCACCAAAATCAAAAACTAAAATCTTTTGCTCCTTCTCCTCTTTACCTAAGCCGTAAGCTAAACAGGCAGCAGTAGGCTCATTGACAATCCTTAAAACTTTAAATCCAGCAATTTCTCCAGCATCTTTCGTAGCCTGACGCTGGTTATCATTAAAATAAGCTGGACAAGTAATTACTGCCTCTTTTACTTCTTCGCCTAAGTAGGCTTCAGCATCACGTTTGATTTTCTGAAGAATAAAAGCTGATAATTGCTGAGGAGTATACTCTTTTCCCATTATCTTGTATTTGAAAGTAGTGCCCATCTTGCGCTTAAAGCCAGTAACTGTGCCTTCAGGATTTATAGAAGCCTGTCTTCGGGCTGGCTCACCAACAAGAAGCTGGCCGTCCTTGGTAAAGGCTACATAAGAAGGAAAAGCCTTTCCTCCGCCCACAGTTGTGCCTTCAGCTGAAGGAATTATTGTTGGTCGGTCACCATCCATATAAGCAGCAGCTGAATTAGAAGTTCCTAAATCAATACCAATTACTCTAGCCATAAAACCTCCTCCTTCTTTATTTATTACTTTCCTCTATTTTTTCAGTTTCTACCTTTTTTTCAGCTTCTACCTTTTTAGGCTTCACTGAGACTTTTACTTTGGCTGTTCTTAAAACTTTATCTTCATAGAGATAACCTTTCTGAATCACCTCAACTATTGTATGTTCTTCTAAATCCTGCCTCTCTTCAAAGAATAAAGCTTCGTGAAAATGAGGGTTGAATTTACCCTGGGTGTCTATCTCTTTTAAACCTTCTTTTTCCAAAAAATTCTTAAACTTTGAATGAATCATTTCTAAGCCCTGCTGAACTTTCTCTTTATCTAAAATATTCTCTAAAGAATTCAAGGCTGCCTCTATCTCGTCTAAAAAAGTAACAAATTCTTTTAAGATTCGGAAATTAGCAAACTTTAACAATTCTTCTTTTTGCTTCTGCCAGGCTTTTTTAGAATTCTCATATTCAGCGTATAACCTTAAATACTTATCCCAGAGAGCATCTTTTTCTTTAGCTTTTTTTTCTAAATCCTGGAATTCCTTCTTCAGAACAGTAATTTTTTCCGAATCTGCTTCTTCAAGCTGTTTATCCTGAATTTCTGCTTCTTCTTTTTTATCCTTTATTTTTTCATCCTTCTTCATTTTAGAAATTCTCTCCTTAAAAAGTTATCTTCTAAATAACTCTTTAAAGCTTTCAGCCGGGATATAGTAAAAGAGTAATTCATTCTTATTGGTCCTAAAACACCTAACAAGGCTCTCTCATCTTTAAAAGGGCCCAGAGAAGAAAGAACCAACGAACAATTTTTTACCTCCTCCAAACCTATCTCCTCGCCAATTAACACTTTTATATCCTGAGTTAATTTCCTTTCTAAAAATTTTCTGAATAAACTCATTTTCTCTTCAAAGGCAGTAAAGACATTCCGCAAAGTAGTAATATCTTCAAATTCTGGCTCCTGGAGTATAAAGTGAGTACCCCAGAAGAAAAACCTGTCTCTGGTCTTACTAAAAAGGGTAAACCCTGCTAAATGAGTAAGTTTAGAAATTATGATAGAGGCCTCTTCTAATAAATCATCTAATTCTTCTATATAATTAATACTCTTTTCTATTAAAGAAAAAACTTCCTTTCTATCAGGAGTTTCCTCCTCCATTAGAGAATCCACATAATAGCGAAAACCCCACTGAGTAGGCACTCTTCCTGAAGAAGTATGGAGATGAGATAAATAGCCTAAATCCTCAAGTTCAGACATAATATTTCTCAAAGTGGCTGAAGAAAAGGGGAGTTTAAATCTTTCCCTTAGATATTCCGAACTTACCGGCCTTCCTTCTTCTATATAACTCTTAATAACTAATTCCAGGATTTCATCCTGTCTTTTTTGATGGTCTAAATACCTTACCATCTTTACTCCTTTTTTTAGCACTCTCAATATAAGAGTGCTAAATATATTAGCATAAGTTTAGACTTTGTCAAGCCTTAGACTTTTTGCGTAAGTGCCTTTCTAACAATGCCTTATGTTTATCTAACTGCTTTATTAAAGCCAGAAAACTCTTATTTATGGCTAAAACTACACTTTCGTATTTTTCCTCAGCCTTTAAAACTTTGCGGGGTAAATAGAGATTAACTGCTACTGAATATTGTTCTTTATGAGGATTCTTTTCTAAGTGCAAAGAAAGATGAACCGGGTCTTCGCTCTTAAACATCCTTATCCTTTTTTTAATTTTTTCTACATCTTTACTAATTATATCTTCTAAATACTCAGATTTCTCCATATTCTTAAAAGAGACATCTACTCGCATAAGCCTCCTTTCCTTATTAATAGATTAAGGTTTTTCAAAGATTACTTCTTTATTCTTTAGTTTAGCAATTATTTTGTCCTGCTCTTTAAATTCTCCTGCTAAAAATTTCTTGCTTAAGGGGTCTATTATAAACTTTTGGATTGCTCTTTTCAAGGGTCTTGCTCCATAATCAGGAGAATAACCTACTTCAGTAAGAAATTCTACAACCTCTTCCTCAACAACTAAATCTATCTTCTTTGCTTTAAGTTTCTCTTTGATTGGTTTAAGTTGAAGCTGGACAACTCCTTTAATTGCTGATTTACTGAGCTTCCTGAAAATAATAATTTCATCTAAGCGGTTTAAAAATTCTGGTCGAAATCTTCTTTTTAACTCACTGTGAATCTTTGTCCTTATCTCCTCCCAGGAAACCCCTGATTCCTGAAAGTATTCTGAACCAATATTAGAAGTTAAAATAATTACAGTATTTTTAAAATTGACAGTTCGGCCTTGAGAATCAGTAAGCCTTCCTTCATCTAAAACCTGGAGTAAAATATTAAAGACCTCGGGATGAGCCTTTTCAATCTCATCAAAAAGCACTACCCGGTAAGGCCTTCTTCTTACAGGTTCAGTGAGCTGGCCTCCTTCTTCATAACCTACATATCCAGGAGGAGCCCCAATAAGCCGGGAAGTAGAAAACTTTTCCATATATTCAGACATATCAATTCTAACTAAAGCATTTTCGTCATTAAATAAAAACCAGGCTAAAGTCTTGGCTAAATGAGTCTTTCCTACTCCAGTAGGGCCTAAAAACATAAAAGAACCTATTGGCCGGTTAACATCTGACAACCCTGCCCGGGATCTTCTTATACAATTAGAAATAGCTATAATTGCTTCATCCTGACCTAAAACCCTTTCTTTTAAAACCTCTTCCATACGAATGAGTTTTTTAACTTCTTCTTCCATAAGTTTAGAAACTGGTATTCCTGTCCAGCGAGAAACAATTTCAGCAATATCTTCTTCGTCTACTTCCTCTTTTAAAAGAGAGCCTTCTTTTTGAAGTTGTTTAAGTTGTTGATTAAAATCGGCGAGTTTCTTTTCCAGTTGAGGGATTTTACCATAACGAATCTCAGCTACTCTATCAAGTTGAGCTTCTCTCTCTAAATTCTTTTCTCTTATTTTCAGGGCCTCAATTTCTTCTTTGAGTTTTCTTATATTAGAAATCAGCTCTTTTTCTTTCTGCCATCTTGCTTTAAGAGAATTTAGTTCTTCTTGCAAAGAAGCTATCTCTTTTTCTACATTCTTCAAATTCTCTAAAGAAGCAGGATCCTTTTCTTTTTTAAGGGCTTCTCTTTCAATCTGAAGTTGAAGAAGCTTTCTTTGAAGAATGTCTATTTCTTGAGGTTGGCTCTCAATCTCAATTCTTAACCGGGAAGCAGCTTCATCTATTAAATCTATTGCTTTATCCGGCAGAAACCTGTCGCTTATATATTTATCAGAAAGAACAGCTGCAGAAATTAAAGCTGAATCTTTTATTCTTACCCCGTGATGGACTTCATATCTTTCTTTAAGACCCCTTAAAATAGCAATAGTTTCTTCTACCGTGGGAGGTTCAACGATTATCGGTTGAAATCTTCTTTCCAAAGCCTTATCTTTTTCAATATGTTTTCTATACTCATCTAAAGTAGTAGCTCCCACGCAGCGCAAAACTCCCCGGGCTAAAGCCGGCTTAAGCATATTGCCAGCATCAATTGCTCCTTGAGCTTCCCCTGCTCCTACTAAGGTATGGAGCTCGTCTATAAAAACAATAATTTTCCCTTCTTTTGCTTCAATTTCTTTTAAAAGAGCTTTTAGTCTTTCTTCAAACTCTCCTCTAAATTTTGTCCCGGCAACTAAGCTTCCTAAATCTAAAGCAATCAGTCTCTTCTCTTTTAAGCTTTCAGGGACATCGCCTGAGGCTATTCTCTGAGCTAATCCTTCCACTATGGCAGTCTTACCTACTCCTGGCTCTCCAATAAGTACCGGGTTATTCTTGGTCCTTCGGCTAAGAACCTGAATTACTCTTCTTATTTCTTCATCTCTTCCAATTACCGGATCCAATCTTCCTTCAATAGCCTGTTGAGTTAGGTCCCGGCTAAATTTCTCTAAAACCTGGTATCTTTCTTCAGCAGTGGGAGAATCAGCCTTCAGGCTTCCCCTTAGTTCTTTAATTATTCTTATTAAGTCTTCTTTAGAAAACCCCTGTTTTTTCAAATAACTTCTCAAGAAATCATCCTCAGCTAAACTAAGAAGAATATGTTCTAAACTTATAAATTCATCGCCCAGGCTCTTAGCTAGAGAAGAGAGTTTGCTGAAACTGCGGTTTAATTCTGTAGAAAGATAAGGTCCAGAAAAAGTTCCTTCTATCTTGGGCAATTTATCTAAAAACTCTTTAGTTTTTGATTCTAAATCAATAATATTTATCCCTAACTTCTCTAAAACAGAAACAGCTATATTTTTTCTATCCTCTAAAATGGCTAAAAGGATATGTTGAGGATAAAGGGCCTGGTGGCTAAACTCTTGAGCTAAACCTACAGCCTTATTTATAATATTCTGGGCCTTTAAGGTAAATTTACTTAAATCCATCGAAAACCTCCTTTAAATTTAGGTAAAAAGAATCTTAATAAAAACATTCCGGCTAAAAAACCTCCAATATGAGCCCAGAAAGCAACTCCCGAGGCAAAACCTGTACTGAATAAAGCTAAAAGAAGCTGATAGATAAACCAAAAGCCTAAAAAGAAAAAAGCAGGCAGTTCTACTATCTCCCAGAATAAAAACCAGGGGATTAAAGTAACAACTCGAGAGCGAGGAAACATTAGAAAATATGCTCCCAGAACTCCAGCAATAGCTCCCGAAGCTCCAATTGCCGGAATTGTTGAATTTATATTCATCAAGAAATGGAAAAAGTTTGCTCCTAAACCACAGAGGATATAGAATAAGAGAAAATTAACATGCCCCAGCCTATCTTCTACATTATCAGCAAAAATCCAGAGATAGAGATTATTACCTAAAAGATGAAACCAGCTTCCGCGCAAAAACATATTAGAAAATAGAGGAACTACTTTTTTAGTTAAACTATAATTTAAAAATAATTTAGCAGGCACAAAACCAAACTTAAATAAAAAATCTTTAATATACACCCCCTGCCTAAGTTCAAGAAAAAAGACTAAAAAATTTATTATAATTAAACTTACAGTAACAAAAGGCACCTTACGGTGAGGAATTGTATCTTTTAAAGGTATCATTTTATTTTCCTCCTCCACTGAAAACTATATTTAAAAAATTCCTCCTGCCAGCCAGAATCAGATCTAAACTTTTTATTCAACATCAATTTTAATCTCCTTTTCTTTTTCCTCTTCCTTCTTAGGAAGAGTGACTTTTAAAACCCCGTTTCTATAGACTGCCTTAATTTTATCAGCATCCACAGTTGAAGGAAGGGCAATCTCTCTGTAGAAGTTCCGAGAAGCCCGCTCTATCCGATGATAATTCTTCCTCTTTTCTTCTTTCTTCTCCTCCCTTTTAGCTGAGATACATAAAGAATCTCTCCTCAAAGTGATGTTTATATCCTTCTGTTCTAAACCCGGTAAGTCTGCCTCCACATAGATGTTATCTTTATCTTCAGAGACATCCACAGAAGGCGCATATACTGTCCCTAACTCCTGAGGGAACCTTCCAATAGAGAAATCAAAAAGTCGGTTAATCTCATCCTGAAGCTGCTCTAATGCTCTCCAAGGGTTATCTGACCATCTTACCAGCTTCATACTCTCACCTCCTTTCTTTTATTGGCTAGCAGGAGGAATTTAGCACTCCTGCTATTAGAGTGCTAAAAAGAGAACAAAAAAATTTTAGATTTCTCCACTTATTTCAAAGAAGACTTTAATCCCCTTTATATTTATTCCTTTCTCATCCATAAGATATTTTATACACTCAACCTTTTTTATATCTTCCTTAGAAAAAAGCATTTTTTTCTTGCCTACCTTTTTAGGCTTAATTATGCCTTCTTTTATAATATTTCTTACGGTCCAGTAAGGAAGATGGGCCATCTTACAAACTACTTCAATAGGAAAAACCGGCTCATCCTCCTCAATTTCCACTTCAAAGTCCTTTTCTATCTCCTCTAAGAAATCCTTGAAAAGCTTATCTATGTGCTTTTGGATTTTTCTTCTCATCCCGCTTAAGTATATACC
>JAGGWS010000028.1 GCA_021163425.1 Candidatus Omnitrophota bacterium | reverse complement strand
ATTTTTTAAGTTTTCATCTTTTTTCAAACTTTCATCAATTTTTTTATAAGCATAAAGAATAGTAGTATGATGTTTAGCTCCTAAAAAACTTCCTATTTCCGGTAAAGAATAATCAGTTAATTCTCGAAGAAGATACATTGCTAACTGTTTGGGTAAAACAATGTTTTTTGTTCTTTTCTTACTCTTTAAATCTACCTTAGAAATGTTAAAATACTCAGCTACCTTATCTAAAATAAACTCTACATCTATCTTTTTATTTCTTTCTTTTACTACATCTTTTAAAACTTCTTTAGCTAACTCTAAATTAATAGGTTTATTTTCTATTAAAGAATAAGCCATAATTCTTACTAAAGCTCCTTCTAATTCCCGGATGTTGGTAGTAATATTTTCAGCAATAAACCTTAAGACAGACTCCTCTATTTTTATGGGTTCTTTTTCTGTTTTTTTCTTTAAGATGGCTATTCTAGTTTCTAAATCTGGAGGTTGAATATCTACTACCAACCCCCAACAGAAACGTGATACCAATCTTTCTTCTAAGTTGGGTATTTCTTTAGGAGATCTGTCTGAAGACATAATGATTTGTTTGTGGTTATCATAGAGTACATTAAAAGTGTGGAAAAACTCTTCTTGAGTAGACTCTTTACCTCCTATAAAATGGATATCATCTATAAGTAAGATATCTATATCTCTATATTTTTGTCTGAATTTTTCAGTAGTTCTATTTTGGATAGAGTTTATTAACTCATTAGTAAATCTCTCAGAAGGGGTGTATTTTACTTTTAGATTATTTTTTTTGAGAACTCTGTGGGCTATAGCTTGCATAAGATGAGTCTTCCCTAAGCCAGCTTTGCCATAAATAAAAAAGGGGTTGTAAACCTTTCCTGGAGCTTCAGCTACTGCCTGAGAAGCAGCAAAAGCAAAGTGGTTAGAAGCTCCCACTACAAAATTTTCAAAACAAAAACGGGGATTAAGTCTTAATGAATCAGAAGGTTCCTCTTTAAATTTAGCGTGAATTTTTCTAAATACTTTTTTTGTTTTTTCTCCTAAAAGATTAGGGTTTACTTCTAAACTAAAAACATCTCCCAGGCCTAATTCTTTAAGTGTAGAAGATAAAACTTCGGAATGATGAGTTTCCAACCAGTCTTTAAAGAATTTATCAGGCACCTCTAAGACTACTTTCCCTTTTTCCCAGATTTTAGGTCGGATAGAAGCAAACCAGACTTCAAAAGCAGTCTTACCAACTTTTTCTCTTGTTATTTCCTGGAATTTTTCCCACATTTTAAAATATTTAATTAAAATTTAACAGAGAAATATTATACTTAGAGAAGAAAGGTTTTCAAGATAATTCTTTAAAAAACTTGACAGGCAAAAAGAGTGTGTTAGAATTTTTCCTATGAAAAAACGACTCACTACCCCTACTAAATTAAAAGGAAAAAGAACTCATGGCTTCCGCCGGAGAATGAAGACCAAGGCAGGAAGAAGAGTGCTTTCCCGAAGAAGAAAAAAAAAGAGAAAGAGACTTTCAATTTAATTAATGTTTCTAAAGAAAGGGCTTATTTTTATAATAGAAATTTATCAAGGCAGTTTAAGTAAACTGTTTCCTCCGGCTTGCAGGTATTATCCTTCTTGTTCAGAATACGCTAAACAAGCTCTAAGTAAGTTTACTTTGTTTAAAGCACTGGCTAAGATTTTCTTAAGAATTTTGCGCTGTAATCCCTTCTTTCCTGGAGGCTACGACCCCCTATAAGTTAGTGATGGATACTGAAAAAAGACTTCTTTGGTTTCTTGTATTAACCCTACTCATTCTCTTTAGTTTCAATCGCTTTTTTCTCGGACCGCAAAAAAAAACCTCTTTTTCTCCGAAAGAAATTCCTGATTCCCAGAAAGAAATCGTCAAAGAAGAACTTTTTTTAAAAGAATGTTCCGAGAAATCTTGGGAAAATAGTTATTGGAATGTAACTCTTTGTGTTTCAAGAAGTTGCGTATCTAAACTCCAAATTAAACCCTTTAAAGAAGAGCTTCTTTATCGAAATTTATTCTTTATTGATACTCAAAAATCTTCTGAGTTTAAAACTTCTTCTCAAGAAATTTCTTTTACTTCTTCCGAATTTAGAAAAAAATTAGTAGCTGTTAAACCTTATCTCTGGGAAATAGATATAGACGATCCTCTTAAAAAGGAGATAAATATTTGTAGTTTTGAAGAAGATAAGGGGTTTTATAAAAGATACCAGGAGTTTTTTTATAAAGAAAATGGCTTAATTACCAGAATACCTTATTCTAAGATAAAAAGCAGACAAAGTTTTACTAATTTGCAACTCTTGGGTTTAAGAGATAGATACTATGCTTTAGTAATTTTAAATCCGCCAGTCGGTGAATATTTTTTAGAAAAAAGAAAAAAGAGGCTGATATTAGTTTATAAGCCTTCGTCAGTCCTTTCCTCTTTTAAAACTCAAATTTTTATAGGACCCCAGGAGATGAAAGTATTGCAAGATTATGAATTAACAGAAATTATGTATTTCGGATTTTTCGATGGTATAGCCCGTTTAATTTTAAAGAGTCTCTATTTTGGATACAGGATTTTTAAAAATTGGGGGGTAGCTATTATCTTCGTCAGTAGTTTAATATATCTCCTTCTCTTTCCTTTAACTATAAAGAGTAGTAAGTCAATGAAAAAAATGCAAGAACTCCAACCCCAAATTGAAGAATTGAGAAAGAAATACAAAGATAATCCCCAAAAACTAAATAAAGAAATTTTGGAGTTATATAAACAATACAAGATAAACCCTTTAGGAGGATGTTTGCCTTTATTCCTGCAGATTCCTATATTTTTTGCTCTCTATCAGGTTCTAATTCGTTCAGTAGAGATAAAAGGAGCAAAGTTTCTTTGGATAAAAGACCTTTCTTTACCTGATTATTTAATAAAACTCCCTTTTTCTTTACCAATTATTGGGGATGGGGTGCATCTTTTGCCTTTGTTAATGGTAGGTTTAATGTTTTTCCAACAAAAATTAACCACTCCCCAAACTTCTACTTCTGAACAACAGAAGTTAATGACTTTTATATTTCCCCTGGTTTTTGGCTTTATCTTCTATCGCTTTCCTTCAGGATTAGTACTTTATTGGGTCTGCAATTCTCTTTTTACTTTTATTTATCAACTAAGATTGGCAAGAATTGAGTAAGTAAGTGTTTCACGTGAAACACTTACTTAGGTTAAAATCAAAGAATAGACTTGACACCTTTTATTAGAAATAGTAGAATTATAAAAAAGTGTTTCACGTGAAACAATTAATAAGAAGGTAAAACAATTGTTGGAGATTAAAAAAATGTCTAAGATAATAGGCTTTTGTAATCAAAAAGGAGGGACGGGTAAGACTACCAGTATAGTAAATTTAGCCACTTTTTTTGCCCTGGCTAAAAAAAAGACTCTTTTAATTGATTTAGATCCTCAGGGAAATGCTACCAGTGGATTAGGAATAGAGAAAAGGGATTTAGAATTCACTGCCTATCAAGTTCTTATTCAGGAAGTTCCGGCGGAAAAAGCAATTCTTCTTACTAATGTTCGCTATCTATACATAATCCCCGCTGATTCTTCTTTAGCCGGAGCAGAAATAGAATTAGCCCAATTAGAAGAGAGAGAATTCTATTTAAAGAAAGCCTTAGAAAGAATTAAGGAGAATTTTGAATATATCTTAATAGATGCCCCTCCTTCTTTAGGGCTTTTAACTATTAATATTTTAACTGCTAGTCAAGGATTGATTATTCCTATTCAATGTGAGTATTATGCCTTAGAAGGACTTTCTCGTTTACTCCAAACTGTTGATTTAGTTAAAGAGAGATTGAATCCGAATTTAGAAATAGAAGGAGTTCTTCTTACTATGGCTGATTTCCGAACCCGGTTAACTTTCCAGGTTATGGAAGAAATAAAAAGATTTTTCCAAGATAAAGTGTATCAAACAGTTATACCTCGAAATGTCCGTTTATCGGAAGCTCCTAGTTTTGGAAAACCAATATATTTTTACGAACCTTTATCCACAGGAGCTAAGGCTTATTTTAATTTAGCCTGTGAGATTCTTAATCAAGATATAGAAGGAGTATATGATGGAAAAGAAGGTATTAGGCAAGGGGCTGGATGCTTTGATTCCCAAAAAGGAGATGCCTCTTCAAGAATATACTTACATTGAGATTGACAAACTAAAAGTTAGTGATTATCAATCCCGGTATGACCTTAGAGAAGAGGAATTAAAGGAATTAGCTGATTCCATAAAATCTCAAGGGATAATTGAGCCATTAATAGTGAGAAAAAAAGGTCAAGATTATGAAATTGTTGCTGGTAGCAGGAGGTATTATGCTTGTAAGTTATTGGGAATCAATAAGTTGCCAGTTATTATTAAAGATTTAACCGATAAATCTACTCTTATTTTTTCTATAGCTGAAAATCTTCAACGCCAAAACTTAAATCCTATAGAAGAAGCTAAAAGTTTTCAGAGATTAATAGAAGAGTTTGGTTTGTCTCCTCAAGAATTAAGCCAACTTTTAGGTTATGACCGCAGTACCATTGTTAATACTTTGAGGCTACTTAACTTGCCGGAAGTAATTCAATCTGCCTTAAGAGAAGAAAAGATATCTGCTTCTTCTGCTCGCACCCTTTTAAGCTTAGAGACTCCTGAGGAGCAGTTAGAAGTATTTAAGGATTTATTGGCTAATAAGATTTCGGTGAGAAGGTTAGAAGAAGCAGTAAGAGCAAAAAAGACTAAAAAAAGGGTTAAAGACCCTTATTTAAAAGAAGCTGAAGAAAAAATCCAAAGAATCTTAGGCAGGAAAGTGAAGATAGTTTCTTTAGGTAAAAGAGGGAGGTTAGTAATAGAATATTATTCCCAGGAAGACTTAGAAAACCTTCTTAATTTTTTATCTTCTAAATAAGATGGAGGAAGCCACTTTAGTTATTGTTAAGCCCGATGGACTGAAGAAGTCTTTAACTGGTGATATTCTTTCCCGGCTTTCTAAGGCTGGACTAAGAATAATTGGAGCTAAAGTAGTAAAAGTATCTCTGGAATTAGCCGAACAACACTACCATCACTTAAAAGATAAACTCTTTTATAAAGAACTTATAAAGTATATTACCGGCCAACTTCACGGAGAGAATAGGGTTTTAGCTTTAGTTTATTATGGAGAGTCAGCCATAAAAAAAGTTAGAGAGATTGCCGGAACAACTAATCCCGAAGAAGCAGAGCCTACCTCAATAAGAGGAGCTTACGGAAGAATTTTAACTTCGGGTTTATACGAAAATGTAATTCACGCTTCTTCTAACCTTCAGGAAGCTGAGAGAGAGATAAAACTCTGGTTTGAGCCTGAAGAAATAGTCTACCCTCTTTATCCTGCCCGAATCACAGAAGTTAGTAGTAAAAAGAAAGTTTGGCTATGATAAGAAGTATGACTGGTTTTGTCTTTAAGAGAGAACTAATTTCTCAAGGAGAGGTAAGAATAAATCTGCGTTCAACAAATTTTAAATATTTAGATATTAATATTCCCCGAATACCTGCAGGGTTAGAGGTTTTAGAAAAGGATATTTTTCATCAGATAGTCAAGAAGATAAAAAGAGGGAGGATTGAAGTAAATATTACCACAAACTTTTTAGATTTTCAAAACATATCTTCTCAGGATTTTCTCCGGATAAAAAAGATTTTTTCTTTAGCCCTCGGAGAACTCTTGGAATTTAAAAAAATCCAGGGTCAAAGCATAAAGAAAGAGATTGAAGAATTAGGAGCTTCTTTAAAAAGAAGAACAGCCTCTTTTAAAAAATATCTTAAGAGAAAAGAATTACCTTTAGGAGAGGATATTTTAGAAGAAGTTTCTTTGATTTCTTTTTACCTTTCTCATTTAAGTAAAATTTTAAGTAAAGGAGAGAAGAGACCGGGGAAAATATTAGACTTTTTATCTCAGGAGCTTTTAAGGGAAATAAACACAGTTTTAGCAAAGGTTAAAGATAAAAAACTTTCACTGGAAGCAGTTTATTTTAAAGAAGAGGTGGATAGACTGCGAGAATTAGCTCAAAACATAGAGTGATGGAAATAATAAACTTAGGTTATAATAATGTAGTTTTGAAAAACAGAGTGGTGGCTATTTTAGGACTTAATTCCAGCCCGTTGAAAAGGTTAGTAGATCTGGCCAGAAAGGAGAATAAGTTAATAGATGCTACTTCGGGCAGAAAAACCCGGAGTATAATCTTAACTGACACAGGCTTCATAATCCTTTCCTCACTTCAGCCCCAGAGATTAGCTCAGAGGATAAGAGAAAAATAATTATGAAGAAGATTTTTGTCATTTCCGGGCCTTCAGGTTCAGGGAAAACAGCTTTACTTAAGGGATTGTTCCGGAGCAGGCAGATAAAAGAAAAGTTTTTTAAAATACCCACTTTTACCACCCGCAAACCTCGAAAAGGAGAAAGAAATTTTTTAGATTACTGTTTTTTAACTAAAGAGGAATTTTTAAGGCTGAAAAAGAAGAAATTCTTTTTAGAAAGCAAAAAATACTTAGAAGATTTCTACGGAACACCCAAGGATTTTCTAAAGAAAGCCGGCAAAAAGTTTCCTCTTCTTTGTATAGACGTAGAAGGAGCTCTTAAAATAAAGAAGAAATTTAAAGATAAAGCAGTGCTTGTTTTTATTCAGCCACCCTCTTCTAAAGTTCTGGAGGTAAGGTTAAGAAAAAGGAGGACTGAGCCTGAAGAAATTTTAAAAAAAAGATTGCGTATTGCTAAAAAGGAAGTAAAATATGCTAAAAAATATAAGTATAGGTTGACTAACCAAAATTTAGATAAGACCAAAGAAGAGTTGAAAAGAATTCTTTTAGAAGAGATGAAAGACTTATGAGCTATGTGCCTTTAGAAGATTGTTTAGATAAGGCTAAGGGTTCAGTTTATAAGTTGACCTTAATGGTAGCCAAGAGAGCTCAACAGTTAGCTGAAGGAGCTCAATCTTTAATTGAGGACGAAAAAGAAGATAAACCTATAAAGATGGCTTTAAAAGAGATAAGCCAGGGATATATTCAGGCAAAGTAGAAAATTAACTCAGTTCAAGGCGTGGTGGTCGAGCGGTCAGGCAAGAGTCTGCAACTCCGCATTTTTTGGCGGCGTAGCCAAGGGGGAAGGCAGTGGTCTGCAAAACCACTATTCAGCGGTTCGAATCCGCTCGCCGCCTTAAAGAAGAATTTTTGGACGGAGAGTAGAAACAAATTTGTTTGTAGCAAGAGGTTATCTCTATAAGTTATTCCCATACTGTTTCCGATTGAAGAGAGTAACATTAGGAAGAATTAAAAAGTTGCTGAAAGAGAGAAAGAGCTATGGGCGGGTGGCGGAATAGGCAGACGCCTGGGACTTAAAATCCCATGTCCCGTAAGGGACGTGAGGGTTCGAATCCCTCCCCGCCCAGGTTAACAAAATTACAGATTTATCAATTATAAATTTCAAATTTTATAAATTAATTTGTAATCTATAATTGGCTAATTTGAAATTATAT
>JAGGWS010000077.1 GCA_021163425.1 Candidatus Omnitrophota bacterium | reverse complement strand
TTAGGAGAAAAGGCAGGAAAAGTAAAATGGCATTTGATTGGTGCTTTGCAGAAAAATAAAATTAACAAAGCATTAAGGATATTTGATTGTATTCAGACAGTTGATTCTTCTGAGCTTGCTGAGGCAATAAATAAAAGGGCTCATAATTTGAATAAAAAAATATCTATCTTTATAGAGATAAACATAGGCAGTGAGATAACTAAAACAGGAGTAAAACCAGAGTATGAAGTTATAAAAGAGTTAGCAGAATATATTTCTAAGTTAAATTATTTAAAATTAGAAGGATTGATGACTATGGGACCAAGAGTTGGTAATCCAGAAGATGTAAGAATTTATTTCAGGAAAACAAAGGAATTTTTTAATAGATTAAAGGAAGCCAATATCCCAAATGTAGAGTTAAGATATCTTTCTATGGGAATGTCTAATTCTTATAAGGTAGCAATTGAAGAGGGAGCTAATATGATAAGGCTGGGAACAGTTATATTTGGCAGGAGAGAATATCAATAGTCAACAGGGAGCAGTATAGAGTCTTCCGAATTCTTGTCAGAGGATAATAAAATTAATAGAGGCCTCTATATAAATAGTTTGCTATGGAGGATTAAACCAAGAATCTAAACAGGAGGTACTAAAATGCCATGGGTTGACAAAGATGGATGCGTTGGTTGCGGAATATGTGTAGAGAAATGTCCTGTAGGGGCAATTTCGATGGAGGATGGAAAAGCAAAGATAAATATGGAAGAATGCATCCATTGTGGTACTTGCCATAGCGCATGCCCCAATGAGGCGGTGAGGCATGATAGCGAGAAGATACCGGAGAATGTAAAAAATAACGTGGAACAGACAAAGAAATTTATGGAACTTTGCGCTAAGTATCTTGGTGATGTTAAAGAAAAAGGGAAATGCTTGCAGCGGATGATAAAGCATTATAATAAAGAAAAAATTGTTGCGGAAAAGACTATAGAAGAGCTGGAAAAATTAAAAGAAGTCTAGCCTCTGTAAACTTTTGATTTTTACCTGTTGTGGGGATATTCTACGAGATTTAGAAGGAAGAGTATTTGAGCTTATTCGGAAAGAAGTAAGCGTTCTTTTGAATAGAAACTCGACAAAATAGAAGATGAGAAATTGGAAGCTACAACAACTCTGATATTAGATAGGGGTAAAGTTGTGATAATAGGATGTTCGGGAGCAGGAGCAATGGCCGCCAGGATGTTGAAGAACCTAAATTCTTCTCTGGAGGTTACTATACCGATAGCTCTGGCTTCCCAAGCAATCTTTAAAGAGTTATACAGGAGCAGTAAAGATGTTCAGAAAAGAAGCCTTAAAGTTGTTAGAAGAAAGGCTAAAGAATAAGAATTTAATTAAACATAGTTTAGCTGTTGAGGCTTGTATGAGGAGGTTAGCTAAAGAATTCGGAGAGGATCAGGATTTATGGGGATTAGCAGGTCTTCTTCATGATTTAGATTACGAGGAGACAAAAGATGATTTTTCTCAACATGGGTTTGTTACTGCTGAGATTCTGAAAGAGCGAGGTATTAATGAAGAGGTGATTGAGGCAATAAAATCTCATCCCGGGCATATTGAAAGGAAAACGAAGATGGCTAAGGCTTTATATGCAGTTGACCCTTTAACAGGATTGATTGTAGCTTCTGCTCTAATGCATCCAGAAAAGTCTCTTAGAGCTTTAGATGTTAAATTTGTTCTTAATAGGTTTAAAGAGAAGAGTTTTGCCCGAGGGGCAAACAGAGAACAGATAAGGAGTTCTCAAGAATTAGGAATTACCCTTAGTGATTTTATCAGCATTTGTTTAGAAGCAATGAAGGGTATTAGTGAAGAATTAGGCTTATAAAATGAAAGGTGTTCTTAAAAAGATAGAGGAAGAAATTTTATATTGCAGAAAATGTAATTTGTGGAGAGAAAGGAAAAATCCGGTAGTAGGAGAAGGCTCCTGGGAAGCTAAAATAATGTTTGTAGGAGAAGCTCCTGGAGCAAATGAAGATGAGAAGGGGATTCCTTTTTGTGGAGCAGCAGGAAAGATTTTAGATGAGCTTCTAAATACTATAGGGATCAAGAGAGAAGAGATATACATAACTAATATTCTGAAATGTCGACCTCCCCAGAATCGTAATCCTAAGGAAGAGGAGATAATAGCTTGTAGTCCTTATCTTGATAGACAGATTGAGATAATTAAACCTGAAATAATTTGCTGTTTAGGTAATTTTTCCACCTTTTATATAATGAAAAAATTTGGATTGAAAGATAAAATTCAGGGGATAAGCAAAATTCATGGTAAGGTTTTCGAGATTCGCTCTCTTTTTAATTCTATAAAAATTATTCCTTTATATCATCCTGCTGTTGCTACTTATAATGTGAATATGAAATCTTTCTTGGAGAAGGATTTTGGTGTACTAAGAAGTATTTTAGAATAAAGAGTTTATTATTTAAAAGGATATGGAAGAGTTGATTAAGGATTTCTTAAGACAGAAAAGTTTTGCTGTGGTAGGCTCATTCAGAAATGAGACAAAGTATGCTTATCAGATTTTAAAGACTTTAAAAAATAAAGGATATGAGGTTTATCCGGTTAATCCTCGTCTTAAGGAAGTGGAAGGCTTACTTTGTTATTCTACTATTAAGGATATTCCTGTAGTCTGTGATGTGGCTAATATAGTAACTCCGCCTCGGATAACCGAGAGAATTGTCAGAGAATGTAAGGAGAAAGGTGTTAAAAGAGTATGGCTTCAACCCGGGGCTGAAAGTCAGGAGGCTATAAAGTTTTGTGAGGATAACGGTATTAAAGTTATCCACAGTATTTGTGTTATGATAGAGGGAGTAAAGAGACAAAAAGAGGAGGAGGGCCGGAGATGAATGGTATTTATGATGTCATAATTGTGGGGGGAGGCCCAGCGGGGCTAACGGCAGCAGTGTATACTTCAAGAGAGATGCTCAATACCCTTTTACTGGAGAAGGATATATGCGGAGGCCTTCCGGCCAGTACCAATTTAATAGAGAACTATCCGGGTTTTTCTGAAGGGATGAACGGAAAAGAGCTGGTTAATAGATTTAAGAAGCAGGCTGAACGCTTCGGGACAAAGATATCTGAATTTAGTGAGGTTAAGAAAGTAGAAGTATCCGGAGAGAAAATAAAAGTTCAGACAGGAAAAGAAGTTTATTTTAGCTATTCTCTTATAGTAGCTTCGGGAAGTATCCCTAAAAAGGTGGGCGTTCGAGGAGAAGAAGAATTTAAAGGGAGAGGGGTTTCTTACTGTGCAACCTGTGACGGGCCTTTCTACAGAGGTAAAGATGTTGCTGTTATCGGCTGCGGGAACTCCGGTTTGCAGGAAGGGGAGGCTCTTCTTAAATATGTAAAGAGCATAACTTTTGTGGAGTTTCTTCCTTTTATGAATGCCGAAAAGATACTGCAGGAGAGGCTTAAGAAGAGTGAAAAAACAAATTTTCTCCTCAATCATAAGTTGCTCTCAATAAATGGAGAAGAGACTGTCAATTCTATTACCGTGGAAGACCGCACTAGTGGAGAAAGTAAAGAGATAAAAGTTTCCGGAGTCTTTGTTTATGTAGGGTTTCTGCCTAATTCTAAGTTTTTAGAGGGGCTTGTTGATACAGACAAATCCGGCTATATCAAGACAGATGAGGATATGAAGACAAGGACTGATGGTATTTATGCAGTCGGGGATGTCCGTTCAAAGAAAGTCCGCCAGATTACAGTTGCCTGCGGAGAGGCAACTGTTGCGGCTATTTCTGTAAGGGAATATCTCAATAAGATTAAGAGGTGATGGTTATGTTGGAGCAGTTGCAGGATAAGACTCATCTTGATAGAATAATAGAGGAACTTCTGTGAAAACTGCAGTGCAAAGGAGGTGATTTAGGATGAGGAAGATTCAGCCGATAAACAATTATGTGGTGGTAAAGCTGCTTGAGGAGGCTGAAGAAAAGACAGCGGCGGGAATAGTTATTCCTGAGACAGCGAGAGAGAAGCCCAAGGAAGGGGAAGTTGTTGGTGTATCTGCCGGCGTTACTGAACAGCTGTCTATAGGCGATAAGGTTATTTATAAAGATTTTTCAGGGACTCAGGTAACTTTTGAGGGAGAGAAATATTTAATAATTCCGGTAGACGATATCCTGGCTAAGATAGTTGAGGTTGACTCTATTTAATTGCAGTCGCAAAATTCTAAAAAAGGAAAAGTAGTGGCTAAAAAGGTATGCCGGGCTATGTGGGGGAAGAAGTTCCGGCTTTCAGAGGAATATTTGACGTAGGTTTTTAAGTGTAAAAGCGCGGGGCTGAATTGTGCAGATGAAGTTCTTAAGGGCATTGGGGGCAGGGATAAACCTCTGCGGAGCTGGCACCATGCTTTTGAGGATAGAGGAAGAGATTTCTGCATATTCAATGATAATGATATAGCAGTAATAGCCAATTATCTGTTAGATAAAGGGAAGGTCGTAGTAGTTTATGGAAGCAACTGCTATATAGACACAAAAGACCTTAGAGTTAAAAAGTTATTATTAGATATAATTGCTTCGATAGAAGAAAGGGGGTAGAGATGGTGGTTGAGTTGACCGAAGCAAATTTTCAGAAAGAAGTGCTTAAGACGGATATGCCAGTATTGGTGGATTTTTGGGCTCCTTGGTGCAGACCCTGTTTGATGACAGCACCAGTTGTGGAAAAGATAGCTGAAGAATATGAGGGAAGAATCAAGGTTTGTAAGTTGAATGTGGAGGAGGCTACTTCAATTGCTTCTAATTATGGTGTAATGAGTATTCCAACGATAATGATTTTTAAAGATGGTAAGATTGTTAATAAGACGGTAGGGGCTTTATCGAAAGAGAACCTTGAGGAATTTATAAAGCCTTATATTTAGGATACTTAAGGAGGTGAGATTATGCCTATTTATACTTATATTTGTAAAAATTGTGGCGAGAAATTTGATTTGTTAGTAGGTGCTACACTTGAGAAGCCAGAGTTTAAATGTAAAAAATGTGGAAGTAAAAATATTGAAAAGACGCTCAGTTCATTTAGTGTAGGGGCTCATCACGATAAATCTAATTCTTCTTCCGGCTCGAGTTGTCCTACAGGAACCTGTCCTTTAGGATAAAAAAGGAGATATATGAAGTTTAAATTTGAGGAGCTCAACCGGGCAAGAAAGGTTTTAGGATTGGATGAAGAAGCAACTTTATATGAAGTTAGAAATAATTATTATGAACTATCAAAGAAGTTTCATCCTGATAGATGTAAGGGGGACAAAAAGGAATGTGAAGAAAAATTTAAAGAGATAAATCAGGCTTATAATCTTATTATGGAGTATATAGCCTGCTTTAGAATTTCTTTTAAAGAGAAGGATGTAGAGAGGATGAGTATAGATAAGATTACTTATAAGCATTTAAAACAGTTTTATGATGGCTGGTGGGAAATGTTAGGTTATTAGTTATAAGTTTGAAGTTATGGACAATCTTTTTGATAATGAGAAAATAGCTAGGAATTATAACCGTTGGTATATAGAGAATTTGAAGATTGATGAACTGGAGAAAAGGCTTATTCTAAAATTGATAAAACCTAACTCTGGAGAAACTCTTTTAGATATAGGTTGTGGAGCAGGTTGGCACCTTCACTGGTTCAAAAATTTAGGATTAGAGGTTAAGGGTATAGATATTTCTCCTTATATGGTGGAAGAGGCAAGAGAGTTTTTAGGGGATAAGGTAGATATTCGAGTGATGTCTGCCGAAAACTTAGAATTTGCTGATAATTCTTTTGATATTGTTACTTTAATTACTGTTTTAGAATTTGTTGAGGATCCCCTAAAGGTTCTTAGAGAGGCTTTAAGAGTATCAAAGAATAGAGTATTTTTAGGAGTTTTAAATAAATATTCCTGGTTAAATCTTAGAAGAAAAGTTTTTTCCTTATTTAAGGAGAGTGTATATAAAAAAGCTAAGTTTTATACTGTAAGGGAGTTAGTAAATCTGGTAAAATCTATCTATAAGGATTTAAATATATACTGGCAAACAGCTATTCCTAATCAACCTTCTAAGAATTATTGGGGAGCCTTTATTGGAGTATTGATAACTTGACAAAATGTTTTGAAAATAATGTGTCAAGTTAAGAATGAGGCCCAGAATTTATAGAAGCTATATTCTCGGGATTAAACTGAGAGAAGATGTTAAACTTTCGATTGGTAAGCTGGGTTTGCTGGGATTTAAGAGGGGATTTTACTTTTATGTAGGCTCAGCTAAAAAAAATTTGTTATCCCGCATTGGTAGACATCTTAAGAAAGATAAAAAAATATTCTGGCATATTGACTATTTTCTTTCTTCAGATAAAGTATTTATAAAGAGTGTTTGGATTTCTTCAAAGAGAGAATGTGCTCTTTCTTATTCTTTTTTTAAGAGAGGTCTTTCTTATATTGAAAACTTTGGCAGTTCAGATTGTAAGTGTCAGAGCCACTTATTTTTTTCTAAAGACAGGCTTTCTGAACTAAAGAGGTTTCTGGATAAGTTAAATTTAAAAAAACTAAATATTTCCGATGCCTATAGTAGAAATTAGTATTATCCCTTTAGGAACAGGAAGTCCTTCAGTTAGTAAATATGTAGCTTCTGCTTTTTCAGTTTTGAGGAAAGAGAAGGGGATAAAGTATGAATTAACTTCTATGGGGACAATAATAGAAGCCCCATCTTTAAAGAAACTATTAAGTATAGCTGAGAAGATGCATAGAAGAGTTTTTTCTTCAGGAGTTAAGAGGGTAGTAACCACTATTAAGATAGATGAGCGGAAAGATAAAAAAATGACTTTAGAGGGAAAAGTTGCCTCAGTTAGAGATAAACTTAGTAAAGGAGTTTCTATAAAAAATGCAGATAAAAGTTCTTTTTAATAAAGATGCTTTAAACAAAAAGTTTCATACTGGTTGGGGCCTTTCTTTCTTAATTGGCGAGGAGATTTTGTTTGATACTGGCGAGAAAGGAGAGTGGCTTCTTGAAAATATTAAATCTCTAAAAGTAGATATTGATAAGATTGAGGTTATAATAATTTCTCATGACCATTGGGATCACACAGGTGGCTTATGGACTCTTCTTGAAAAGAAGAGGTTTAAAGTTTATGGTTTAAAAGGGTTTAGTGAGAAGTTTAAGATGAGAGTAAGGTCTCTAAATAGTGAATTGTTGGAAAAGGAAGGTTTTTCTGAAATTAAGAAGAATATTTTTACTACGGGAGAGGTGTTGGCTACTTATAAAGGTATGAGCCTTTCTGAGCAGGCTTTAGTGATAAAAACAAATAAGGGTATTTCTGTAATTACAGGTTGTAGTCACCCGGGAATTTTAAAGATATTAAAGCTGGTAAAGTCTTATTTTAAAAGAGATAATTTTTATTTTGTAGGAGGAGGTTTTCATCTTATAGATAAAGAGCAGATACAGCTTCAGTTTCTTACTGAAGAGTTTGGGAAGTTGAAAGTTTCTAAAGTCGGTCCTACCCATTGTTCAGGTTATGAGGCAGAAGAGCTTTTTAGAAAAAATTATAAGGATAATTTTGTTTCCTTAGAAGTTGGAAAAAGCTTAGAGGTGTAGTTATATCTATGCAGATAATTATAGAGAATTTAAAAGAAGCAGTGGTTATTTCTGTTTTTGTTTTCTCAATGATGCTTTTTACCGATTATCTTAATGTTTTAAGTAGAGGCAAACTCAGTCAATGGATAAAAGGAGGAAGGCTTAGACAATATATTATTTCTTCTTTCTTGGGAGCAACTCCCGGATGTCTGGGTGCATTTATGAATGTCTCCTTCTATATCCACGGCCTTATTTCTTTCGGAGCTGTGGCAGGAGGTATGATTGCTACTTCTGGAGACGAAGCTTTTGTAATGTTGGCTATGTTTCCTAAAAAGGCTTTATTTTTATTTTTTGTCTTATTTATTTTAGGGATTGTTTTTGCTTATCTTACTGACAAGTTAATCCCTTTTTTGAAAATAAGGCTTTCTCAAAAATGTGAACTTTCGGGTTTGCATCTTGAGGAAGAGTGTCGTTGTTTAAATTTTAAAGAGGCAATAGAGCAGATAAGAAAGATTTCTCTGCAGAGATTTTTACTTTTGTTCTTATTGGGTGTGGCTTTGGGAGGATTTCTTTTTGGGTTTGTAGGCCCAAGAGTATGGGAATGGAAGAGGGTTACTTTTGTCCTTCTTCTTTCTTTAGCTTCTTTTGTGGTGATTAGTGTGCCTGAGCACTATCTTGAGGAGCATATCTGGAAACATATTGCCAAAAAACATCTCTGGAGAATATTCTTGTGGAGTTTTTTTGCTCTTTTGCTGGTAAACGCAGGACTTAAATTTTGGAATTTGGAAGCATTTGTTAAAACTCATATGCTCTGGGTTTTGCTTATAGCTTCTTTAGTAGGAGTGATTCCTGAGTCTGGTCCCCATCTTATATTTGTTATGATGTTCGCAAAGGGTATGATTCCTTTCTCTGTAATTTTAGCCTCCTCTATAGTTCAGGATGGACATGGGATGCTTCCTCTATTCTCTTATAGTTTAAAGGATTCCCTCCTTATAAAACTCTTTAATTTAGTTATTGGTTTAGGGATAGGATTTTTATTATATCTGGCTGGATTTTAGCCTGTGTCTCTATAAAGGAGTAGACTGGTTATTTGCTTTTAAAATAGACCCGGTTAATATAATATAATACTCCAGGATAATTTTTCTTGCTGTTTTTTTATTGAGTAGTAAAATAAATTTTCAAAGTTTAGATTATGCAGATTAGGGCAATGAGGAAAACTGAGGTTCGTAGAGAGCTGTTTAATCTCATTAAAAAGGAAGCTTTTTTTAAGAAAAAGGTAGTTCTTTCTTCAGGGAAGGTTAGTAATTACTATATAGATTTAAGAAAGATAACTCTTCAAAGTAAAGGAGTTTATCTGGTAGCTAATCTTTTGTGGGAAGAGATAAAAAGAGAAAAGTTCTCTTTCTTAGGAGGACCAACTTTAGGAGCAGACCCTATTCTTTCAGCTATAGCCTACCACAGTTATTTAAAAGGCAAACCCCTAAAAACATTTATAGTGAGGAAGAAGAGAAAAAAACACGGTCAAGCCCAGATAATAGAAGGCCCTTCTCTTAAAAGAAATTGCCGGGCTATTATAATTGATGATGTAGCTACTACCGGGACTTCCCTCGTAGAAGCTGTGAAGAAACTTATCCCTTTAGGAGTAAAAATTGTAAAGGCCTGGGTAATAGTGGATAGAGAAGAGGGAGCTAAGGAGTCTCTTTCCAAATTAGGAATTTCCTTAAATTCTCTTTTTAGACTCTCCGACTTTCTTAAATGAGAAACAAGGTAATTTTTTGTTTATCCTTAACTGTATTATTGTTTGTAGCCGGGTGTATTACTACCGAATACAATATAGCCACTAATACTCAGGATATATATTTTTACTCTACAGAAAAAGAAGTAAATTTGGGAAAGAATATCTCTCAGGCTATTGAAAAGGAAATGCCTATTTCTAAAGACCCTCTTCTTAACAAAAAAATATGGGAGATTGGAGAAAAATTGGTTAAAGTTTGCGATAGAAAGGAGATAAATTATTATTTTTATATAATAGATAAAGATGAAAAAAATGCTTTTAGTATTCCTGGAGGTTATGTCTATATTTTCAAAGGTCTGTTAGATATTTTAGATAACGATTCTCAAATTGCCTTTGTCTTAGGTCACGAGATAGGTCATATAGTAGCTCGACATAGCATCAAAAGATTGCAGGCTTCTTTAGGGTATAATTTTTTAATTTTAGCTTCTTCCCAAATTAAGGCTTCAGGAAATATTTCTCAAATTCAAGGAATTTCTTTGATTCTGGCTACCATCTTAAGTGGTTATTCTCAAGAAGACGAATTTTTAGCAGATAGTTTAGCCCTAAAATATCTTCAAAGAGCAGGATTCCCCCCTCAGGCAGGTATAGAAGTATTAAAGAAGTTAGAACAAGCTCAAGAAAAAGAGCCTTTAAGAGAAATAGCCTATTTTAGAAGCCATCCTTTTGTATCCCAGAGAATAAAAAGGATAAAACAAGAGTTAGGTCTACCTTTAGAATTCCGCGATATAATAAATTATTAAAGATAAGATTTGATTCTCAAATTTACTATCTATCTTTGGGAGTTATTATAAAATCTACCTTAATAAGATTAACAGAGAGAAACTAATAAAATTGTGGAAAGAATGTAAAAATACAGGAGCCAGGAGATTCTTTTTTCTTTCATAGAGGTAAGCTAAACCTATCGATAAGATAAGGACAGGAAGAAAAGAGAAGCTATTGTTATGAAGAAGAGAAAATATGCTCCCGGTTAAAAGAGAGGAAAGGATAAAAGAAAATTTTTTTCTCAATAGTTTAAAGAGTAATCCTCGGAAAAATAATTCTTCAACTACCGGCGCTAAGAAGATTGCTTCTAAGGCTAATATAGAAAGGAATAAGCTGTTTTTCTCTTTTAGGGTAAAGATAACCACTGGCATAGGCTCAGGTTTTATATTTAAAATTTTAGAGATAAAAAAAGCTAAAAAAATAGAAAACAATAATAAGGGGAGGATTCCAATATAAGTTTTAAATGCTGTAAAGAATAATTTACTC
>JAGGWS010000039.1 GCA_021163425.1 Candidatus Omnitrophota bacterium | reverse complement strand
GTTTAAATGGTTATAATAAAGTTGTGTTAAAAGTAATCTATAGAATAGAGAATTTTTCTTACCCTTATTGGCAGGACCTGGAGAATTTTAATTTTTCTATCTTTAATCCTTTATTCTGGTCAGGCTTATTTGTATTATTTTTAGTTCTTCTCCGGTTTTGGAGGATAAGAAAGTCTTTTTCTTTCTGTCTAATTCTGGCTCTGATATTATTAGGAACCACTAAATTAGAAAGTATTCTTCTTTCTCTGGGAGTAGATAGACAAGGTTTTGGCTTGCCTTTATTGAGGGCAGGTGCTTTTTTAATAATAGGAGTGGTCTTTGTATATTATCTCTTAGTAAAGGGAGACAGTGAGAGATAAAAATTTTAAGATAATTATTCTTTTAGTTTCAGTATTATTTTTGGAAGGCTGTTTTCTTATTCAGCTTCCCTTTCAGTTAGTAGGCGGAGTTTTTAAAACTACTTTTGGGATAATAGGAGGGATGCTTAATCTTTTAGGCAGGATTCCTTTGCCTCCTCCGGGTGTATTTTAAAATTTTTTAAAGAAGTGTTAAAGAGTGAAAAGTAAATAATTAAAAGAATTAAACTAATAATTTATGAGATAATCTTGCCTCAAAGAGTTCTTCCTTTCTTATGTTTACTAAAGTAAAATCAGCCCTAAATATAGGATTAGAAGTTGAGTTTGTAGATGTGGAAGTAGATATTGTAAGAGGTCTTCCTAAGATAAGTTTAGCTGGTCTTCCCGATACTGTTATAAAAGAGAGCAGGGAAAGGATTGAAGCCAGCATCAGAAATTCAGGATTTAATTTTCCTAAAGAGAAGATAACTATTAATTTTGCTCCGGCGGGAATAAAAAAAGAAGGGGTATTTTTTGACTTAGCAGTAGCTTTAGGGATTTTAGCTTCTTCTCATCAGCTAGATAGGAATTATTTAGAAGATTATCTGGTATTGGGAGAACTTTCTTTAGATGGAAAACTAAGAAGAATAAAAGGTGTTTTGCCGATAGTTTTAGAGATGAGGAAGAAAAAGTTTAAAAAGCTTATTTTACCTGCAGAAAATTCTTCAGAAGGAGGGATTTTAGAAGAGATAGAAGTTTACCCGGTGAAAACTTTGTATGAAGCAGTCTGCTTTTTAAATAAAACTATAGAAATTGCTCCCTATAGAGAAGACAAAGGGAGATTCCTTAAAGGTAGCCCTTGTTATGAAGTAGATTTCTCCGAAGTTAAAAATCAGCATTTTGTAAAGAGAGCAATAGAAGTAGCAGTAGCCGGTGCCCACAATATCTTGCTTATCGGTCCTCCGGGGGCTGGTAAGACTATGTTAGCCAAGAGAGTGCCTACGATATTACCGGATATGGAGTTTGAGGAGATATTAGAGACTACCAAAATATACAGTATATCCGGGCTTCTTAAAAAAGATAAGCCTTTAATTACTGAGCGACCTTTCCGCAGCCCCCATCATACTTCTTCTAATATCTCCTTAGTAGGCGGAGGCACATTTCCTAAGCCTGGAGAAGTCAGTCTTGCTCATAACGGAGTTTTATTCTTAGATGAGCTTCCCGAATTTCGTAGAGACGCCTTAGAAGTCTTAAGGCAACCTTTAGAAGATGGAGAGGTAACTATTGCCCGGGCTAAGAAGACTTTAAAATTTCCTGCAAATTTTCTCCTCATTGCTACTATGAATCCCTGCCCCTGTGGTTATTTTGGCTATGAAGAGAAAGGGAAAACCTGCAGGTGTTCGCCTGCTCAAGTTCAAAGATACCGGCATAAGATTTCCGGACCCCTATTAGACAGGATTGATATCCATATAGAGGTACCTTCTTTAAAGTCAACTGAACTTCTTTCAGAAAGGAGAGAAGAAGAGCCTTCTTCTCAGATAAGAGAGAGGGTAAATAAAGCCAGGTTTGTTCAGAAAGAAAGGTTTAAAAAGGAGAAGATATTCTTTAATTCTCAGATGTCTCACGCCCAGATTAAGAAATATTGTTTTTTAAAGAGGCAAGTAAAAGATTTTCTGAGGATGGCTATAGAAGAGCTGGGTTTAAGTGCCCGGGCTTATGATAAGGTTTTAAAGGTAGCTAGAACTATTGCTGATTTAGAAGGGTCTTCAGAGATAACTTTAGAGCATATTTCTGAGGCAGCCCAATACAGGAGTTTGGATAAAAACTTCTGAAAGGATTGCTTGCTTTTGTTTTGTTTTTTAATATAATCTATTTGTTGTGTGGAGAGAGCTGTTTTCTAATCGGATTATCTGGGTGACATTTTATAGCTGGCTTATTGCCCAGGCTATAAAGATTTGTCTAAATGTGATGAGAGAAAAAAGATTCAATTTCTCCTGGTTGATTACTACCGGCGGTATGCCTTCAGCTCATTCAGCAGGTGTAAGTGGTTTAGCTACTTATATTGGGCTTAAGCAGGGATTTAGTTCTGAGATATTTGCTGTTTCAGTTGTTATTGCTCTTATTGCTATGTTTGATGCTCAAACCTGGAGGAGGTCAATAGGAGCACAGGCTAAGATTCTAAATACTATTATGGAAGATGTTTACCAGGGCAGAAAGCCTGAGCAGAGTAGGCTCAAGGAGCTTATAGGCCATACTCCCGTAGAAGTTTTTGTAGGGGCAATATTAGGTATTTTGGTGGCTTTTATTTTTTATAAATAAAAAGGAGCAAGGAATGAAAGCCAGAGTAATCTATACTCTAATTTTTTTTCTTTCTTTAGGTTTTTTAAGTTGTAAACCTGCTGAAAAAGAAAAACCTGAAAAAGAACAACCCTCTTTAGAAAAGAAGATAGAAGAAGCTCAGCAGAAAGAAAAGGAAGATGCACTTCTTCAGGCCCGCAAGCTATATAAAGAAGTATTTTCTCAATTAACCCAGCCTTCATTAATAGAGGAAGTAAGAAGGAAGATAGAGTCTTTAAATATTAAAATACTCTTCTCTAAGATTATTGATGAGGATAGTTTTTTATACGAAGTCAAACCCGGCGATACTTTAGAGAAGATTGCTAAAAGATTTGGCACAACTGTAGAATTACTTAAAAAGGCAAATAATTTATCTTCAGACATTATCCGAGTAGGAGATAAGCTTAAAGTTACTAAAGCAAAATTTTCTATAGTTGTAGATAAATCCCAGAATCGTTTATTTTTAAAGAAAGGTAATGAAATCTTTAAGACTTATATAGTTTCCACTGGTAAAAATAATTCTACTCCTGCAGGCACATTTAAAATCGTTACTAAACTTAAAAATCCTGTCTGGTTCAGGAAAGATATTGGAGCAGTTGTTCCTCCTGATAGTCCTGAGAATGTTTTGGGTTCTCGCTGGTTAGGACTAAACATTGAAGGCTATGGTATCCATGGCACTAATAAACCCAATAAGCTGGGAGAGCAAAATACCCAGGGTTGTATCCGGATGAGTAATAAAGATGTGGAAGAGTTATTCTCTATAGTGCCTCGAGGTATAGAAGTTACCATAGTTGATTAAGATGAATATTCTGGAATTTGAGAGACCAATTATAGAGCTTGAAGAGAGAATAAAAGAGCTCAAAGATTTTTCTTCTCAGAGGCATATAGACCTTTCTTCAGAAATTGAGAAGCTGGAGAAAAAATTAGAAAATTTAAAAAAGGAGATTTACGGAAACTTAGCTGCTTGGCAAAGAATACAAATTGCCCGCCATCCTCAAAGACTTTATACCTTAGATTATATCAACAGGATTATGACTGATTTTATAGAAGTTCACGGAGATAGACTTTTTAGTGATGATAAAGCTATGGTAGCAGGATTTGCTAAGTTAGAAGGAGAGCGTTTGGTAGTGATTGGCCATCAAAAAGGGAGAGATACTAAAGAAAATATTGAAAGAAACTTTGGCTGTGCTCATCCCGAAGGTTATAGGAAAGCTTTAAAGGTAATGAAGTTAGCTGAAAAATTTAAATTGCCTGTAATTATATTGATAGATACTCCTGGAGCTTACCCTGGTATTGGTGCAGAACAGAGAGGTCAAGCTCAGGCTATAGCTGAGAATATTTGCCAGATGTTTGGAATTAAAACTCCTGTAGTTTGTTGTGTAATTGGTGAAGGAGGTTCAGGCGGAGCTTTGGGAGTTGGGGTGGGAGATAGAATTTTAATGCTAGAGAATGCTTACTATTCAGTAATTTCTCCTGAAGGTTGTTCAGCTATATTATGGAAGGATTCTTCCAAGGTAAGAGAAGCAGCCGAAGCTCTTAAGTTAACTTCTTTTGATTTATTAAAATTTGGGATAATTGATGAGATAGTTCCTGAGCCCTGGGGAGGGGTTCATAAAGACCCTGAACTTTCTTCCCAGAATTTAAAAGAGGCTCTTCTTAGAAACTTAAGGATTCTTCAAAAGCTTCCCTTAGATCAACTTCTTAAAAAAAGATATGAAAAATTTAGAAAGATAGGGGTATTTAAAGAATAATCTTTATGAAGCCTTATCAGGAGTTAGTTATTCTGGGTTTTCTTAAAGAGGGACCCAAACATGGTTACCAGATAAAAAAACTCCTGAAAAATGTCTTAGGTGTTTTTACCAGCTTTGATACCACTTCTATATATTACCCTCTAAAAAATTTAGAGGAGAAGGGTTATCTGAAAAAAGAAATTTTTCTTCAGGAAACCCGGCCTCAAAAGTATATCTACAAGATAACCCCTAGAGGCGAAGGGTATTTAAGTAAACTCTTGGTAGAAAACTTTTTCTCTTTACACCGACCTTTTGTAAATGTGGATTTATCTTTGTATTTTTTGCCCTATATTGACAGGGAGGTTTTCCTCCACAAAACAAAAGTGAGGATAAAAGCTTTGGAGAGAGTAAAAACCTGGCTTAAAAAGAGGATAGAGAATTTTGATTTTAAAGATAAACCTCACCGGAAAAAAATCTTAGAGCATAACCTGAAATTGGTAATTGCTGAAATAGAGTTTACCAAAGAGCTTCTTTCCTCGTTTTCTAATTCTTAGCCCTACAAAATAAGTTAGTTTTTTAAAGGTAGGATTTTTCTTGACAGAGAGAGAATTTATAGTAAAATTTTACTAATTAAATTTTACTAGAGGATGAACATAAGAGAATACTTACTAAATAATGAAAGCCAATACTCTCAGAAGCCAGCAGTAATTTTTAAAGATAAAGAGGTAAGTTTTTCTTCGTTAAAAGAGAATGTTTTTAAATTAGCTAATTTTTTAAGAAAACAAGGCCTGCATCCTTCAGAAAAAGTAGCAGTCTTTCTTCCTGACAATTTAGAGGCAGTCTATTCTTACTTAGCGGTTTTAAGCTTAGGGGGTGTGTTAGTTCCTTTTGATTTTATGCTTACTTCTGAGGAAATAATTAATTTTATTAACCACTCTGAGGCGAGAGTTTTAATAGTCTATCCTAAGAAAGATATAGATTTAGAGAAGATTGAAAGGAGTTGCCCTTCTTTAAAGAAAATAATTACTTCTTCTGAGAAAGAAGGTTTTTTAAGTATTAGAGAAATATTAGAAAAAGAATCTCCAGATTTTGCATCTCCCGATTTTAAACAGGAAGATTTAGCCTGTATCCTTTATACTTCAGGGTCAACCGGTCATCCTAAGGGAGTAATGCTTACTTTTAAACATTTTGATACCCCTATAAATTGTATAAAACATTTCTTAGATACTTCCAGCAAAGACGTAATTTTCTGTGCAGGAGTTCCTTTTTCCCACTTAGGTGGGTTTGATTATTTACTTTTAATGAGCTATTTTTCTCAAACCTTAGTTCTTTTAGAGAGGTTCCATCCTTTAGAGGTTTTAAGATATATAGAAAAATATAAGGTAAGTTTTATGTGGTTAGTTCCTTCAATGTATACAGCTATTCTTTCTCTGAAAGAGTACAATAAGTTTGATTTATCTTCTCTAAGGTATGTAGTTGTCTTTGGAGCCCCTTCTTCTAAGGCTCTTTTGAAAAGATTTCATCAGGTTTGTCCTCAAGCTTACCTTTTGAATGGCTGGGGAATGACCGAAACATCTGCTCCTAATTGTGTTTTGCCTCCAGGGATTGATAAACTGGAAAGTATAGGCAAGTTTTATCCAGGAATGCAGGCAAAGATTGTTGATGAAGAAGGGAGAAAGTTGGGAGCAGAAGAACAAGGAGAGTTGTGGGTGAAGGGAGAAGGGGTTATGCTTGGTTATTATAAAGAACCCCAGTTAACAGAAGGAGTGTTGATGCCTGAAGGCTGGCTTAAAACAGGTGATATTGCCTATTATGATAAAGAGGGGCTTTTTTATATAGTGGGAAGGAAAAAAGATATGATAAAAGTAGCTGGAGAGATAGTTTTTTCTCCTGAGGTTGAAGAGAAAATCCAGCTTCATCCTAAAGTTAAAGAGGCAGCAGTTGTTGGGATCCCGGATAAGTTAAGAGGAGAAGTGCCTAAGGCTTTTGTAGTGGTAAAGGAAGGAGAAGCCTTAGATGAGGATGAGCTTAAAGTATTTTTGAGAAAACATTTAGCTCATTTTAAAATTCCTCATTACTTTGAATTTTTAAGCCAGCTTCCTAAGACTCGGACAGGAAAGATAGATAAAAAATTATTGGCCAGTTTAAAAACGGAGGTTTGATAATGAAAGTTTTGTTCTTGCAGCCCCCTTTAGGAGCCTGGTCAACCTGGGGAAGACACCGTGCTCCTAATATTGGCCAGGCTCAATTAGCAGGATTGTTAAGAGAAAAACATCCTCAGTATAAGTTGGAAGTTTTAGATTGCCGGGCTTTGGAATTAGACCAGGCAGGAATGATGAGAGAGGTTTTAAAAAGTAAGCCTGATATTATCCATATTGGAGATATTCTTCATACTACAGGTGGAGCAGCCGTAGTCTACAGGTATAATCAGGCAGCAAAATTAATAAAGGAAAAATACCCTCAAGCTAAAATCATTGCTTCAGGTTTAGTCTATGCTTCTGCTCCTCAGGAAATTTTAGAGAGAAATCCCCAGATTGATTATTGTATTGTGGGTGAACACGACTACAGTTTTGTAGAACTGGTTGAGGCTTTAGCTGAAGGAAGAGATGTGGAGAAAGTTAAAGGTGTAGCCTTTCGTAAAGATGGTCAGATTATTTTAACTGAATACAGGGGCCTAATTACTGATTTAGATGAATTGCCTTTTCCCGCCTATGATTTATTCCCTATGGATAGATATGTAGGACATGACTATTGGAAGAATTATGTGGAGACTTGGAATTCAAGAGGGTGCCCGGCCGGGTGTAAATTCTGTTATGAGTGGTCACAGTTTGATCCCCGAAGTAATGGCGATTTAAAATTCTTCCGGGCAAGAAGCGGAAAATTGGTTGCTGAAGAGTTAGGGCTTTTACATCATAGGTTCGGGATAAGGGTCGTTACTATGATGGATGATTGTTTCAATACCTCCCGCAGAAGGATGGAAGAATTTTTAGAAGAAATGTTAAAGCAGGAGTTAAATAAAAAAATTCCCTGGTGTTTTTTAGGCAGAGCCCCTTACTATTTAAGAGATATAGATTTGTTCCCTAAAATGAAAGAGGCAGGTTGCTTTCTGGCTTTAGCAGGGATTGAAGTTGCTACTGACGAAGAGTTAGAAGAACTGGGCAAAGGCATAACTGTGGAGCAGGTTGAGGAGACAATCGCCAGACTTAAAGAAGCAGGGATTGCCACAGTTTTAACCTGGATGATGGGTTTTGAAAATGATGATGAGTATAGAATTAAGAAGCGTTTTGAGGCAGTAGATAGAATTGACCCTGACATCTGTGCTTTGCAGTATTTAACCCCTATGCCTGGAGCACCAATTTGGCCAGAATATGTAAAAAGAGATTGGGTTAAGTTTGATGACTTAAAAACCTGGGATTTTCATCATCCGGTTGTGCCTACAAAACACCTTTCTATTGAAGAAGTAGGAAGACTGGGCGCCTGGGCATTGCGTGAATTTTACTCCAAACCAGGAAGGGTTGAGCGGATTATGTACTCAAAAGTTTACCATCCCTATGTTAAGCTCTGTTTTCGCTCCTATATGGAGAATATGTCCCGGTTTGAGAAGGCATCTTCGCATAAAGAGTTATACGTTTAATATAACACAGATTTTCAAAGATTAACAGATGAACGCAGATAATTGTTAGCTGCATATTTTTCTATGTTAATCTGGGTATAAAAAGGGGAGAATAAATTTATGATGCAAAGAGATGTGCACTTAAAGCCAGAGGATTTACTTAAATCCTTACAGTTTAAAGAAGGTGATTTTGGTGAAATTGCTCTGGTAAGTGGACAGGTTCAGCGGGCTAAGATGTGCCTTGACTATTTAGAAAAACCTGTAAAGAATTTTACCTTTTTAGGTTACACTTTCTGGACAGGAGTTTATAAAGGCAAAAGAATTACTGTTGGTAACGGTGGTTTCTATGCTCCGGATTCAGCTTTTGTTACAGAGCTTCTATGTGGGGCAGGCGTTGAGGTTCTTGTGCGACTGGGTTCCTGTGGCGCATTACGAGAAGATATCTCTATCGGTGATTTTATAGTTGCCGATAAGGTCTTGAGAGGAGATGGAGCAACACGTTACTATGTAGATGATGATTTTTTGCCTTCTGTGGATAGAGAGATTACTAAACATCTTGTAGATATCTTTTCTTCTGCAGGAAAGGTTCATACAGGAGGTATATGGACAACAGATGCTCTTTTCCGGGAGACGAAAGAGATAGTTAATTCATATATTGAAAAAGGAGCAATTGCAGTGGATATGGTAACTTCACCTTTTGTTACAGTAGCGAGCTTATATAAGAGAAAAACCGCTATTGTTCTAGTTGTTTCTGATAATTTAATTACAGGAGAATTGGGATTTACTGAGTTTAAGTTATTCCAAGCCCAGAAAAAAATGGTTAAGACTGCTTTTAAGCTAATTGAGAAGATAAATGTATAGTTCTCCTCTACTTTTTCCTGTTAAGTTAGAAGGTAAAAATATTATTGTTTTAGACGAGACTCTTCTTCCCTTTAAAGAGGAGTATATAGAAGTAGATTCTTTAAAAAAAGCTTTAGAAGTTTTGGGCTCAATGAAAACACGGGCTTTTGGGCAAGTGCTTTTATTTTTTTATAGTTGTGTCCTCTTTAAAGAATATTCGCCTTCTCATTTATCTCAGGAGTTTAAAAGAGTAAGGTCTACTTTTGCTTTTGAATTTTTAGCCGAGTTAGTTGAGGAGGAAGTTAAGAGAGCAAAAACTATCCAGGAAGCAGTAGATAACTTTATTAAAGGTTTTGATAGTTTAAGAAGAAAAAGAGCCAAAAGATTAGCCCAGATTTTACCTCCCTTTCCTAAAATCTTAACTATTTGTAATGTCAATGGAGAATTACTCTATCTTTATGAGGAGCTAAAGAAATTGAATAAAAGTTGTTTATTTTACGTTTCAGAAACCCGGCCTTATTTACAGGGAACACGGCTTACTTTCTGGGAGTTAAGAAAAAATAATATCCCTGTTTATTTAGTCTGCGATAACCAGGTAGCACAGTTAATGAAGGAGAAGAAAGTAAATTGTGTGGTAACTGGTGCTGACCGTTCCACAACAAAAGGAAGTATAATTAATAAAGTAGGCACTTATGCTTTAGCTAAACTGGCTAAGTATTTTAATATTCCTTTTTATGCTCTGGTACAGTATCCTGAGGATATTGATATTAAAAGTATTGAGATTGAGGAGCGTCCTCAAGAGGAAGTCTTTATGTTTCTGGAGGAAGATTTTAGTGAGGTTGAAGCAGTTTATCCTTCTTTTGATGTGGTAGAGAAATGTTTGGTTACCCAAATGATAAATATTAGATAATTTATGAGGCTGTTTCAGATAGATAAAGCAATTCTTTTGTGGGGGCTAATAAACGAGGAAGTTCTTTCCTTATTTAGGAAAGAAGATTTATTGGGTATCCCTGAAAGCAGGCCTTATCTTTACGGACTAAAGAATATTTTTTTCTTAAAGAATAAAGATTATAATTGTTTTTATCTTACTGACAATATGGTGGGCATTCTTTTTGCTTCTGGTAAAATAAAAAGTACTTATATATTTTATAAAGAGAAGTCAGATAAGGGGTTCTTGTGCCCTTCAGGTTCTTTATATGTATATCTTTTAAGTAGACTCCACAATATAGAAGTTAATTTTTTTCCTCAGGGTGAACCTGAGAAGAGTCTTGACAAAGACGCTTCTACTTTGGGGGGAAAAAAGTTTGTCAAAGATTTAGATTTAGGTTTTGTAAAAACTCCTTCTGATGAAATAATAGAAGTAAGTTAAGGAGAATAAGATGTATGAAAAAGAAAAGAAAGAAATAATATACTGGGCAAAAAAGCTTAATGAAAAAGGGTTTGTTACTGCTAGAAGTGGAAATATCTCCTTAAAAGTTGATAAAGGGATACTTATAACTTCTCACGATTCTTATCTGGGAGAGTTAAAAAAGGAAGATATTCTTTTGGTAGATGAAGAAGGTAGAATTTTAGAAGGTAAAGGTGAAGTCACTTCAGAAAAAGGCTTACACTTAGAAATTCAAAACAGATTTAAGGAGATAAGAGTAATTTTACACGCCCATCCTCCCTATACTGTAGCTTTCTTCCATTATTTTGATAATCTGGATATCTTTTCTTTTGAGGCTAAATTTTATTTAGGAGATATTAAGGTTGTTCTTCAAGAGACCCCTACAGTTACCCAGATAGAGCCAGTATTAAAAGAGCTTGAGAATTCAAATATAGTAGTCTTGAAAGACCACGGTGTAGTAAGTGCAGGAGGAGATTTTAAGTCCGCTTTTAGTTTGATTGAACTCTTAGAGGAGCAGACGAAGGTGAATTTAGTTTTAAAGGCCACAGTCCCCAGGTCTCAGTCCACAGTTAATAGTCCACAGTCTATAGTTCATAGTGAGAAGAAGTATGAGTTGTTATCTAAAGAACATATAGAGAGGTTGGTAGAATTAGTGAATAATGATGAACAAGCTCAAAGCTTAGGAAAGAAATATGATTTAACCTGTACTCTGGCAGTGAAGAATCAAGATACAGGCAAGACTGTTTGTTTTTATTATGATAAAGGTAGAATTATAAAGGTTGATAATAATGAAAATGCCGAGTTTGTAATTATTGGCAGAGAGAATATTCTGAAAAAGGTATTTAATAGAGAAATCAACCCTTTTGTTGCTTCAACCCAGGGTAAGGTAAAAACCAAAGGAGACTTTTCTAAAATGAGTAAGTGGTATCCAGTTTTGGTGCGCACTTTCCAGCTTTGGGAAAAAGCCCCGGTTATTTAAGGAGAAAGGATGCAAGAGTATAAGTATTATTTAGATGGTGAATTTAAAAGTTCCTCAGAAAAGATTGAAGTAATAGACCCTGCTACTGAGGAAGCCTTTGCTTATATTTATCAAGCCAGTAAAGAGGATTTAGAGATTGCTCTTTCTCAAGCTAAGAAAGCTCAGAAAGAGTGGAAGAATTTTTCTTTTAAGGAGAAAGCAAAAGTTTTAAGAGATATAGCAAAAGTTATTTTAGACAACCTTTCTGGCTTAGCCGAGCTTGAGACAAGAGAGATAGGCAAAACCTATAAGGAGTCTCTGTTTGTAGATATACCTTTATCAGCTGAGGTTTTCAATTACTATGCTTCTTTCTTAGAGAATCTTTCTGAAGATTTAATTAAAACAGATACAGGCATTGACTTAATTAAATATGAACCTTACGGAGTATGTGGAGTTTATCTTCCTTATAATGTGCCTTTAATGATTTTTGGGTTTAGTTGTGCTGGTGCTTTAGCTTCGGGTAATGCTTTAATTGTGAAACCTTCTGAATTTGGGTCATTGTCTTTGTTAGAGCTGGCTAAGCACTTGGATAAATTGGATATGCCCAGAGGTTTAATCAATATAATTACTGGTCAGGGAGAAACTGCGGGTAAGTATTTAGCCCAGGCTGAAGTAGACCTTATCTCTTTTACCGGCTCTTTACAGACTCTTAAAAAAATAGTTTCTTATTCTATAGATAACCCTAAAAAGATTATCTGCGAGTTGGGGGGAGTAAACTTCGCAGTTATATTCTCTGATGCTGATAAAGAGAGAGCAATTGATTCTCTTTTATCTTCTTCCTTTATGAAGCAAGGTCAGATGTGTATAGGCACAAGCATAGCTTTAATTGAAGAGAGTATTTATGAGAGTTTTATTAGTGAATTTTTAGAAAAAGTTAAAAAGATAAAGATAGGTTCTCCTTTTGAACCAGCTACAGGTTTAGGCCCTTTAGTTTCCCAAGAGCATCTTTCAGGAGTAGACAGAAAAGTAAAGGAAATTATCTCTAAAGGAAATAAACTTCTCTGGGGAGGTGAAATATTGGAGGGAAAGGGCTATTTTTATCTTCCCACAGTGATTGAATTAGAAGAGTTAGTTTATGAAGAATTCTTCTCTCCAGTAGTTTTAGTTAAAAGATTTAGAGAGGAAGAACTTTCTTCTATCTTAGAGAATAGTCCTACAGGGTTGGTCCTTCAGATATGGAGTAACAATTTAAAAAAGGCTAAAGAATTAGCAGAAAGCTGCTCTTGCGGGACTGTCTGGATAAATACTTTTGCTCAGATGAATGCTCATACTCCTTTTGGTGGAGTAAAGAAGAGTGGCTGGGGAAGGAATCTCGGTAAATGGGGGTTTTTTGAATATACCCAGCCCAAGCATATTGGGATAGGGTTTAAAAAAGGTTCTGCTGAAGGCTGGTTTGGGGTATGAATAAGAGAAAGAAAACAATATCTTTAAGCTGGCAATATAAGCTTTCCCGTAAGGTCATTCATTTGCGAATTTATCTTATCTTAATATTTATTATTATCACTTCTTTTTTTATAGCTGTATTAAGAGATATAAAGATAGAGACTCACTTACAAGACTTTTTACCTCAGAGGCACCCCTTTATTAAAGTCCAGAACCAGTTAACTGATATCTTTGGAGGATTAAACCAGGTTTCTTTAGCCCTCAAAGTAAAAGAAGGCACAATCTTAAATAAAGGTTCCTTGGAAAAAATTATATCTTTAACTGAAGACCTTTACTTAATAGAAGGGGTGAATATCTCCCGGATAAATTCTATAGCTTCCCGGCATATAAAGCATGTTAGGGTAGATAAAGAAGGTTTCTATGTAGAGAGGTTATTAAGGGCTCCTCCTCAGACTGAAGAAGAAAAGAATCAGTTAAAGCAGAAAATAATGATGAACCCCAATATCTACGGAAGGATGGTTTCTTCTGATTTTAAGTCCACCTTTATTCAGGTAGATTTCTCTTCAAAAGTTAAGACTGGTTATATATTCTCTGTGCTTAGGGATTTAAAGAAGAAATATGAAGATAAAAATACCCAGATTTTTATTGCTGGAAGGCCTATCTTAGAAGGCTGGCTTAATTTTTATTTGCCTTCTATGTTTAAGATACTTTTTTTAAGTTTTCTGGTTATTTCAGTTATTCTTTATTTTACTTTCCGCTCTAAAAGAGGAGTAATCCTTCCTCTTTTAGACTCTTCTATGGCTACTGTCTGGGGTATGGGGACTATGAAACTTTTAGGTTTTAGATTAGACCCTTCTACAATCCTGGTCCCTTTTATTGTCCTTTCTTTAGGGATAAGCCATTCTGTCCACACTTTAAAGCGTTATTATGAAGAGATGAAAGACCCTCAAATGAAGAGTAAGCACGCAGTTGTGAATACTGTGGCCCATTTATTTCTTCCGGGGTTAGCCTGCGTTTTAACCGATGGGCTGGGATTTTTATCTTTGATATTAGTGCCCCTTCCTACTGTTAAGAGTATGGCTTTTGCTTCAGGTTTTGGAATTTTGGCTAATTTTTTAACTTCTTTTATATTTACGCCTTGTATACTTTCTTTTCTCCATCGGCCCAAAATCTTAGAGGTAAGGAGAGAAGAGCAACACCTCTGGGTAGACAGGCTTCTTTCTAAGATTAGTATTTTTTCCTTAAATAAACGAGCCGGGACAATCTTAGTAGCAAGTTTTATAGTTTTAAGTCTTATTTCTTTTTTGGGGATAAAAAAGATTATTATTGGCGATAATACTGAAGGCACAAGCTATCTTTATCCAGAGAGTCCTTACAATAAGGCAGAAGAGTTTATAAATAAAAATTTTGGCGGGACAAATTCCTATTATGTTTTGGTTTCTTCTCCGGATAGCCTCTTAAAAGTAGATAAACTAAAAGCTATAGACAGTTTCCAAACCTATTTATCTCAAGAAGTCCCTCAAATTGGTGCTTCTTTATCCTTGGTAAATGCTATAAAGGCTTTAAATATGTTTATGTTTGAAGGAAAAAAAGAGTACTTTAAAATACCTGAAAATGACCAGACTATTGCTCAGTACTGGTTTTTATATACTCTTTCAGGATTTCCTTCAGATTATGACTATTTAATTTCCCGGGATGAGAAGTTTTCCAATATAAAGTTTGATTTGCGAGACCATAAATCAAGCACTGTAGATTTAGTAGTTAAAAAAACCCGCGAATATTTTTCTCAGCATAAGTTTAAGGGAATAAAGTTTTCTTATGGGGGAGGAGATATTGGTATTCTTTATGCAGTAAATCAAATTATAAAAAATACTATTCTTCCTAATGCTTTGTTTATTTCTATTTTGATATTTCTCTATGTAAGTTTTATTTACCGTTCTTTTTTAGGAGGGGTATTTCTTCTCCTTCCTTTAATCTTCAGTAATCTCTTGGTATTTTCTCTCTTTGGTTTTTTAGGTATTCCTATAAATACTGAAATGTTAGCTTTAGTCTCTTTATCTGAAGGTTTGGGGATAAATTACGGCATTTACATTTTAGCCAGGTTCTTTGATGAGTTTAGAGAGAAGAAGAGGACTTTTAAAAATATACTTTATCATACCTTGATTACCAGTGGCAAGGCAGTTTTTTTTAGTGGGTTTATTGTCTCTTTGGGTATTCTGGTCTGGGTATTTTCGCCGATTTTATTTCAGGCCCGGTTAGGAGGAGTTTTGTGTCTGTCTTTAGTCTTAAATATGATAACTTCTCTGGTAATGATTCCTGTATTTATCTGGTGGATAAAGCCGGAGTTTTTATTTGGTAGAACTAAGAGAAGGTTTTTAAGGAGAAAAGGAGGTGTTTTATGAGGAGGTTGTTTATTTTCGCAGGGTTTTTACTCCTGAATCTGGGAGTTTTTGCCGAGAGCCTTGAATACCACAGAGTTTATACTCCCCAGGAAGGTATGTCTGCAGAGGAGATTATGAAGATTAAGTACCACAACAAATACTCTCTTTATAGTTATGATTATCAGCAGATTGGAGAAGTCTTATATGTTGATCCCTCAGGTTTTACCAGAAAAAGAGTATGGAAAAGGCAGAGGATAGTAAAAGCAGACCAGGAGGGTATTTCCTACAAAGATTTAGTAGTTATGACTTACCCTACACAGGTGAAAGGTTTAGCAGTATTAACCTGGACTTACCAGGATCCTGAGAAAGACCAGAACGTCTGGTTATGGATCCCTTCTCTAAAGAAGGTGAGAAAAATTTCAGCTTCTGAAGATGACGATGCCTTTATGGGGAGTGATTTTACAGTGGAAGAAGTTTCTACCCGGAGATTTGAAGATGAGAGTTATAAACTTATAGGGAGTAAGAATTTCCCTGGCTATAAATTTGAACATACTGGCGAGGTTAAGTTTAAGGATAAGCCTTGTTTTGTAGTTGAATGCACTCCTTTAAAGCCTCACTGGTATTATAGCAAAAGAATAGTCTGGATTGACAAAGATACCGGAGGAAATATTTTTGAGGAGTATTACGATAAAAATGGTAAATTATTTAAGACTTTATTTAGAGAATGGGTCTGGACTGATTTAGCAGATAAGAAATACCCAACCCAGATTTCTTTAGAGTGTAAGGATTTAAGAACAAATCACCGCACAGTAATTTTAATGAAAGACACAGAGTATGATCAGGGTTTAAGTGAGTATGATTTTACAATTAAGGCTTTGATGCGTTCAAGATGGTAAGGAGGTGAGTTAAAATGGGGAAGGTTTTATTTTTAGCACTACTTTTTCTGGGAGGTAATCTCTGGGCTAGGCCAGTAAACGATAATTTAGAATATGCCGGTTATCTAAAGACTGAATTCTGGCTTAAAAATTATAACGATGAATCCCATTTATCTCTATCTTCTTTTAAGAATACCTTTGACTTAGAAGTTGAATACGAACTTTCGGAGAACTGGACTTTCTTTTTACATCCCCGTTACTTCTATGATTTTGCTTATGACTTAAGAGATGATTATAATTCTTACTTTGATAAAAATCAATTTAAGATGGGTCATACCCAGAGGACAGAGTGGCTAAGAGACTGTTATTTAGACTTTACCTCTGATAAACTGGATGTAAGGATAGGTAAACAGCAGGTTGTCTGGGGTCAGGCTGATGGCTTACCTTTTTTAGATAGAGTTATGCCTTTTGATTTGACTTATTACTGGTTACCGGATTTTGCTGATATAAGGATTCCTTTGTGGATGATAAAGGTGGAATATTCTCCCTGGCTTAATTCCACCTTACAGTTTCTTTTAATTCCGGATTTTGAAGTTTCCCGTTCTGCTCCGGCCTATGCGCCCTTTGCTTTTAAAGCCAATAATGACTTTGAGACCTGGAAAGCTTCTCAGGAAGCCCTGGGAAGAAGGGTTCATAAGGATTTGTATCGTCCAGCAAAAAAATTTAAGAACTCCCGGGTAGGCTTAAGGTGGCGTTCTATGTTTGGGGATATAGACTACACTTTAAACTGGCTTTATGGTTATACTAATAGTGCTTACAACTATTCTGAAGGCACAGATTCTAGTGGAGGGGTATTGAATTATTACTTCAGTCGAAAAAATAAGCTTTCCCATCTTATAGGATTTTCTTTTAATAAGAGTTTTATCAATCCTGGTTTATTTGAAGGATGGACTCTTAGAGGGGAGTTTGCCTATATCCATAATGAGCCTACCTACTATGGGACCCGTGGTTCTAGAAAACGCACTGAGCGCACAGATAAATATACCTATGTTTTAGGGTTTGATAGGACTTTTTTTACTAACTGGGATTTTTCTCTGCAATTTTCCCAGTTTATCCATGATAAAAAAACTTTTGAAGGTTATCAGGTTATAAATTCCTATACTTACGGGTTGATGGAAAAAATTGAGAATACTTTAACTTTGAAAATTGCTACTGATTTTATACACGAACGACTTAAGCCAGAGGTCTTAGTAATTTATGGTGATGACAATGATGGAAGAATTTCCTTTAAGGCTAAGTTTGAAGTAAGGGACAACCTCTGGTTTACTCTGGGTTATCACCATTTCTGGGGTCCTCCCCGGGGTTCAAATGGCCAATTTAGAAATAACGACCATTTAGTATTAGAAACAAAATACACCTTCTAAAATTTAGCCATTATTAATCAACTATCGCTTATGCAACATTTTAGTTTGAAACTAAAATGTTGCAGATGAGGTGAAGTCAAAGTTAACGGCCGAATTGTAAAAGAACCCTGGTACGAGGGAGAGGCTAATGATTCAGTAACAGTTGGAAAGAAAAAATTAGGCTGGCCGAATATACCTATTTAGGCTTTGAAGTTTTAGACCTTAAAAGAGTTAGAATGGGGAACTTTTCTTTAGGAAGTCTTAAAGAAGGTCAATTCAAAATAGTCAAGCTTAGTAATGATAGATATTAAAAGTTTAACTCGCGAAGATTTAGAAAAAATACTTTTTAAAGAGGGTTTTCCTAAGTTTTCTCCAATCCAGGTTTTTACCTGGATTTATAGGAAAAGAGTAGAGGATTTTTCTAAGATGACGGATCTTTCTAAAAAGTTAAGAAAATATTTAAGCGAGAATTTTTATTTTTCCAGATTAGAATTAAAAGAAAGAAAAATTTCTCTAGACACCACAGAAAAATTTTTATTTAAACTTAAAGATAATTCCCTGATTGAAACAGTTTTAATTCCTGAGGGAAAGAGGAATACTCTCTGTATTTCTACTCAGGTAGGTTGTAAATATAAGTGTAAATTCTGTGTAAGTGGGTTAAGGGGGTTTAAAAGGAATTTGGAAGCTCCTGAGATTATCAACCAGTTTTTAGAGGTTGAAGACTTAATAAGCCCTGAAAAGATTACTAATATTGTCTTTATGGGGATAGGGGAGCCTTTAGATAATTTTGAAAACTTAATAAGGGCGATAAAGATATTTATGGATAATAAAGGGATATATTTAGGAAAGAGAAAAATCTGTATATCTACAGTAGGAATAACACCTAAAATTAAGAAACTTATAGAACTCTCTTTAGGGGTTAAGCTTTCTTTATCCTTGCATTCAGCTATTTCAGAAAAAAGGACAAAAATTATCCCTGTAGATAAAAAGTATCCCTTATCAGAAGTTTTAACTGCCTTAGGAGAATTTGTAAAGAAAGAAAAATTCCCGGTTACTTTTGAATATATCTTAATCAAAGGATTTAATTCTTCAAGAGAAGATGCCCAAGAGTTAGTCAACTTGTCTAAAAAGATAAAATGTAAGATAAATTTAATCCCCTATAATCCTTCTCCATATTTTGACTGGCAACCTCCTTCAGAGCAAGAAGTCGGAGATTTTAAAAAAATTTTAAAGAAAGAAGGAGTGTTTTTTACCCTGAGAAGACCTCGAGGTAAAGACATAGAGGCAGCTTGTGGTCAGCTGAGAGCAAGGTTTTTATAAGAAAATATTAAGCTATAAGACTTTATTTAAAAAGACAAGGGGGCGATTAATCTTAAAAAGGTTTTTGCCTCTTTTTAGGATTAAGGAATTTATCGCCCCCTTAGGCCCTCTCTTCTTTAGGCGAGAGACCTCACCTCATACACAACCCTTATCCTTTACAAAGAGGCTCTTTAAAGAATAACATTTTATTTATTTTTTATCAAGACTTGACAAATCAGCATAATGTCAAGTAAGTTAATCTTGACAGGGACTTTTTATCAGGATAATATTCTTTAAAAAGAAAGGAGTCAGGATGTATATCTCTTTTGAAGATTTTTCTAAATTGAGCTTAAAGGTGGGCGAAATTAAAGAAATAACACCTCATCCCAATGCTGATAAACTCTATGTTTTGAGAGTAAGTTTAGGAGATAAAGAAATTCAGCTGGTTGCTGGGATAAGAAAAAGTTATTCTTCAGAAGAACTCCTGGGTAAACAAATAGTGGTTTTAGAAAATTTAGAACCCAAAGTGATAAGAGGGGTAAAGTCAGAAGGTATGCTTTTAGCGGTTTGTGTAGAGCCAGGGCCAGTTATTCTGATTCCTGAAAAGAAAGTTATCCCCGGTTCACCCATAGCTTAAGAGTTTGGAAAATTGTTTAAAAATGTTTTTAAGAGAGGCAGAATTTGTAGTTTTTGATGTAGAGACCACCGGGTTAAATCCAGGAAAAGGAGATAAAATCTGCGAGATAGGAGCAGTGAGAGTGAAAAAGGGAGAGGTTGTTTCTAAATTTTCTCAGTTAGTAAATCCTAAAAGAGAAACCCCCCTTTCTTCAATAAATATCCATGGGATAAGTTTAGAGGAGTTGGCGGTGGCTCCCTTTTTTGAAGAGGTAGTAGATAGTTTTTTGGAATTTATAGATAACTTTTTCCTCTTAGGTTATAATATAGAATTTGACTTAGGCTTCTTGAATTTTGAACTTAGAACTATAGGCAGAAAGCCTGTTTCTAATATTTACTTAGATATTCTGGAGCTTTGCCGCAGGTTTCTTAATTTAAAAAGGTATAATCTTTTTAGGGTGGCTGAATTTTTTTCTCTTTCTTCTGAAGGGCTTCACCGTGCTTATAAAGATGCTCTGACTTCAGCAAAAATTTTTCTTAGGCTTATTCCTTACTTAGAGGAGAAAGGTTTTAAAACCCTGGAGGAGCTTTGCAATATTTTTGGTTCAGGAAGAAGTTTGCTAAATTCAGACAGTCTTAAGATAAAGATGGTCCAGAAAGCTCTGAGGGAGAATTTAAAGCTAAAAATAAGATATTATTCTTTTTCTAAGAGAGAATTTACTGAGAGGGAAGTCTTACCCCAAAAGTTAGAGCTGAGAGGCAAAAAGTATTTTCTAATAGGAGAATGTTTGTTAAGAAGTGAGAGGAGAAGTTTTAATTTAGATAATATTATAGAGTTAGAGGTTGTTTAACTTTATTTTCTAAAGAAAGATTTGACACCAAAGCTCTTTTAAGTTATCTTTAAATTTGATGAGCAAGATAGAGGTAGGGGTAAGTTTTAGTGAAAACCCTAATGTTGAAGAGGCAGTAAGAGAAGCCAGCATTAAGTTAAGAGCAAAGTTTTCTTCAGCTAAGATAGATTTATGTTTAGTTTTTTTTAGTTTCTCTAGAGAAGAAGTAAAGAAGCTTTTTCCTAATATTAAGCTAGTTCTAAGTCCTTCTCTTACAGTGGGTTGTTCTCTACCTCTTCTCATAGCTGAGAAAAGGGTTTTTTCTAAAGGGTTAATTCTGATAGCTTTCTCTAATACTAGAGTAGTAGGGGGATTATCTCCTTTTAAAGACAATATCTTAGAAGACACAGAAAAATTTATCTGGAGGCTGATAAGAAGAGTTAAGGGTGAAAGGAGATTTTTTCTCTGCCTGGCAAATATTTCTGGTTTTTCTCCAGATTTCTTAAGAGGCTTAGAAAGAGGTTTAGGAAGAAATTTTCCCTTGTTAGGATTATTCTCTCATAAAGAATATAACTTACCTTCTTTTCTCTTGTATAATGAAGATGTTTTAAGAGGAGAAGGAATAGCCGGATTGCTCTTTTTAGATGACTTAGGGGCTTTTTTTGAGATTAATTCAGGTTTTACTCCTTTAGGCAAGGAGGCTTCCGTAGATTCTTTTAGCAAAGACATAATTTATAGGATTGATAATTCTCCTGCTGTTTACTTTTATAAGAATTATTTTGGGGAAAAAGTAGAGAGCTCTGGAGAATATTTTCAAAGAGTGAGTAGACGATATCCTTTGGGTTTTAAAACCGAAAGATTTCCCAGTTACATAATTAGCAGTCCAGTTAAGTTAAATCCTGATGGTTCATTTAAACTTTTTAAGGAAGTCCCTTCTTCTAAGGTAAGGCTTACTATACCTATAAGAGATAAGTTAATTAATAGTGTAGAGGAAACAGTAAAAAAAGGAAAATTTAAAAGTCCTAAAGTGGCTATTTTCTTTGAGGGGTTTAATAGGTTCAGGTTTTTAAAATTTTTTTATCCTTCTCAACTTGAGGCTCTGAAGAATTTATTAGGAGATATTCCTTTAGTGGGAGGAGTAGGGTTTTATCACTTAGGGTTGTTAAGTTCTTTCGATTTAAACCTGGGTCATTTTATAGGAGAAAATAGTTTTTCTATACTTATCTTGGGAGATAAATAGTATGGAGAATTTAGAGTTTCTTTTTTCAAGCGGAGTTTCTTTATTTTTCTTTCTTATTTCTTTGACGATTATAATCTTCCTATCTATTTTCTCCTTAAAAAAAATGGATAGGATAAGAATCTTAGGAAAAGAGATACGGAGATTAGAAAATAGTCTGAGAGAGATGGACGAACAAGCTAAGCTCATTGTTAAGACAGATTTAGAATTAAGCAAAGTTCAGGAAGAATTGGATAAAAGAGTGAGTGGACTTTTAGCCCTTCAGCGTCTTTCTCAGAGTTTAAGTAGTACCCTTGAAGAAGAGAGCCTGTTTTTAGCTATTAGAGAAGACCTAATTTCTGATTTAGGTTTTAGCAGTTGTTTGATTATAGTTAAGAAAGGGGATTCTTTGGCGGTTCCAGTCTCAATAGGAGTGAATGATGAATTTAAGGAGATGATAGCTTCTCAGGGAGGAGCAGGTTTTTTTAGATTCCTTATTAGCAAAGAAGTTATCTCCCATAAAGAACTTCCCCCTGAATTTGAGTATTTGTTTCAAAAGAGTAGTTTTAAGTCTTTTTTAGCTTCTTCTATCCAGTCTAAGGATAGTCCTTTGGGTTTTCTTATTTTGGGGAATATCTTTCAAGAAGAGATTTCTGGAGGAGCTTTAGAAATCGTAGAGATTTTTTCTTCTCAGCTTGCTCAAAGTTTAGAAAATATCCATCTCTTTGAGGAGGTTTTTAGGTCTCACCGGGAATTAGAAGAGAAGGTTAAAGAAAGGACTAAGAGCCTTCAAGAAGCTTTAGAGAAGATAGAAAAGATTAGTAGGCTTAAGAGTGAGTTTGTATCAGCTGTTTCTCATGAGTTTAGAACTCCTCTTACTTCTATAAAGGGATACGCTTCTTTATTGGTTCAGGAGAGGTTTGGTAAAATACCCCCAGCGGTAAGATTAAGATTAGAGAGGATAAACCAGCAAGCCGATACCCTGGTGAATATGATAAACGAACTTTTAGATATAGCCAGAATTGAATCAGGGAGGAGTAAAATAGAAATTCAGAAGATAGATTTATCAGAAACGATGAAGAAAATCGCTGATTATTTTTATCCTCAACTTAAAGAAAAAAACCTTCAGTTGATTTTAACTCTTTCTTCTCTTTTTGTTGAGGCTGATAAGTCTTTATTGGAAAGAGTTTTTATAAATCTTCTCAGCAATGCTATAAAGTTTACTCCTCAGGGTAAGAAGATAGAAATAAAATGCGAGAAAAAAGATAATTATGCAGAAGTCAGTGTAAGAGATGAAGGCATAGGTATTCCTCAGGAAGATTTGGAGAATATTTTTAAGGAATTCTATAGGATAGACAATCCTTTGCAAAAAGAAGTCAAAGGTACAGGTTTAGGACTTTCTCTGGTTAGAAATATTATAAAGGCCCATCAGGGAGAGATTTGGGTAGAAAGTAAGGTAGGAGAAGGTTCGAAATTTATATTTACTCTACCTTTAGCACAAGAATCTAAGATTTAGGCTATGGTTAAGAAAAAGATTTTGATAGTTGATGATGAACTTTTCATAAGAGATATATTAAAGAGTATCTTAGAAGAAGAGTATGAAGTGATTGAGGCTGGTGACGGTGAAGAGGGGTTAGATTTAGTGAGGAAAGAAAGGCCAGATTTGGTGATTTTAGATTGTAAGATGCCTAAAAAAACAGGGATAGAAGTATGTAGAGAATTGAGGGAAGACCCTTTATTTCTCCATATACCTATTGTGATACTTACCGGCAAAGGTGAGGTTAAAGATAAAGTAGAGGGTTTAGAAGTAGGAGCTGACGATTATATTGTTAAACCCTTTGAGCCTCAAGAACTTTTAGCTAGGGTAAAGATGGTTCTCAAGCGTTCTGAGAGGGATTTGGATGCTAATCCCTTGACTCGTCTTCCCGGGAATGTCTCTATAATGAATGAGATTCAGAGGAAACTGGACAGTGGAGAGGAGTTTGCTGTGTTGTATCTGGATTTGAACAAGTTTAAAGCTTTTAATGACTATTATGGATTTAAGCGGGGTGATGAATTGATAAAAACTACTGCTCGCTTGATAATAGAAGCAGTCCAGAGTAAAGGCACTGCTGACGATTTTATAGGTCATATTGGCGGTGATGACTTTGTAGTAGTAACTCAACCAGATAAAGCTCAAGCTATAGCTAAGGAAATCATAGAAAGATTTGATAGTCAAGCTCCTTTACTTTATGATGAAGAGGACAGAAAGAAAGGCTTTATTATAACTAAGGACCGTTTAGGCCGGGAGAAAAAGTTTTCTATAGTTTCTATTGCCGTGGGCATAGTTTCCACTCTCTATAGAGACTTTCAGCACATAGGAGAGGTTTCCAGTGTAGGGGCAGAATTAAAAAACTTTGCTAAAAGTTTTGGGAAGTCTATTTATGTAGAAGAGAAGAGAAAGGCAGATTTTTAAATAAAGTAGTGTTTGATTAACTGTTGCTGAAAATATATCTAACCTTCTGTTATTCAGGCTGTTCATATAGTATAAAAGTTCATCTTCGCCAGAGGTGAATCTAATCGTTCATCGGTTTTGGCCAGGGGGACTTCGTCTGTCATCTTTTCCTATTTAATCTTTTTGTAGGGTGATATAATATTTTTATGCAGAGAAAAAGAATAGATTTGCCTTTACATTCAGGAAGGTGTCCTTTTTGGCTTTTTGAAAAGATGAGAAAATTAGCCGGGCTTATTTCTCAGATAATAATAGAAGAAAAAGGTCCAGATTTCTTTTTAGAGAGGCTGTCTTCACCTTTCTGGTTTCAGGCTTTTGGTTGTGTTTTAGGATTTGACTGGCATTCATCAGGTTTAACTACTACTGTCTGTGGAGCTTTAAAGGAAGCCTTTAAGGATTTAAAGGGTTTAGGCATTTATGTTTGTGGAGGAAAGGGTTTAACTTCTCGCAAGACTCCTCAGGAGATTAAAGCTATAGCTGAGAAGAAAGGATTTAACCCTGAGAAATTAATCTTTGCTTCTAAATTTACTGCCAAGGTAGACAATAACTGTGTTCAAGATGGTTTTCAGCTTTATCACCATAGTTTCATTTTTAGTAAAGAAGGCCGGTGGATAGTTATTCAGCAGGGTATGAAAGATAGTTGGGCCAGAAGATACCATTGGGATTCTCAGAGTTTAACTTCTTTTATAAAAGAACCCCATCGTGGTATAGTCAGTGATAAGTTTTTCTTGACTTTAAACTTAGTAGATAAGGAGAAAGATTCTTTAAGAAATTCAATGAAAGAGCTTTCCCAAAGAGCTCCTCATAAGAATTTGAAGGACATAATAAAGATTAAAGAGAATCAAACTCAGCTCCCCTTAAGACATAGGATTTTAATTGAAGATATAAATCCTAAAAGATTAGAAGAAACTTTTTTAATTACTTATGAGAAAAGACCCCACAATTTTCAGGCTCTTTTAGGTTTAGAAGGTGTAGGTCTTAAAACTTTAAGGGCTTTAGCCTTGATAAGTGATTTAATCTATGGGGAGCCTTTAAGTTTTAAAGACCCGGCAAGATTTTCTTTTGCCCACGGGGGGAAAGATGGATACCCTTATAAAATTTCTCTTCCTCATTATCAGAAAACTATCGAGGTTTTAGAAAGGGCAATAAAAAAGGCTAAAGTAGAAAGGCAAGATAAATTTAAAGCCTTGAAAAGACTTCATTCTTTTTATAAGTTTAGCTAACTTAATATCCTTAATATCTTAATATAAGAAGCCTGAGCTGAGAAATTTTCAATTTTTCAATGAATATCAAAAGTAGATAAGATTTAATATAGATTAGCAGAATGTAACAATTTCAGTTGCTATAGCAATAAATTTTGTTATATTTTTTCTAAGTGTCCCTGTAACTTGACAAAATACTTTGGAAGTAAAATGTCAAGTTAGGGCTGTAACTTGACAAAATACTTTGAAAGTAAAATGTCAAGTTACGAAAGTGTGAGTGCGAGAATTTATAGTAATATTGCTTATAATGTAAAGTCAACAATTTGCTTTACAGGTATAAGAGATTAAATTAAAATATTACTGAGAAATAAGATAATTATTTTAGGTGGGAGCTAAGATGAACACAGATATAGGTAAATTCCTTAAACCTATCTATTTTTGTGATTGTGATAACCCTTTGATTAGGGAGAAGGCTTTAGAAATTACTCAAGGATGCCAGACCCAGGGAGAGAAAGCAGTATCTTTACTTGACAAATAGGCTAGTATAATAAGTCTAGCAAAAATAATTTAAGGGAGCTTATGGGAAAGAAAAGAAGAGTAGTGGTAACTGGTTTAGGAGTTGTCTCCCCAATTGGGATAGGAAAAGAGGAATTCAGGAAGGCTAATTTAGAGGGAAAATCAGGGGTAGATTTGGTAAGAGACTTTGATGTCTCCTTATTTGACACAAAAATAGCCGCTAAAATAAAGAATTTTAACCCTCTTGATTTTATGGGTAAGGAAGTAGCCAAGAGAGTGGATAGGTTTGTTCATTTAGGTTTAGCCTCTTCTCAGCTAGCTTTACAAGATGGGGAACTCAGTTTAGATAAAGAAGATAAAGATAGAATTGGAGTAATTATTGGCTCGGGGCTAGGAGGTGTCTTATTTCATGAAGAGCAAATCTTGGCAGGTTTTGAGAAAGGAGCGTACCGACTTAATCCCTTATGTGTTCCTAGAATCAGCCCCAATGCTGTGGCCTCTCACATTGCTATTCAATTCAAGCTATTAGGACCTAATATAGTGGTATCTACAGCCTGCTCATCAGGGACAATAGCTATTGGAGAGGCTGTAAGGAAAATTCAGAATGGGAAGATAAATCTGTGTGTAGCAGGAGGCACAGAAGCACCTCTTACTCAATTTACCTTCGGTGCTTATAATGCTTTAAGAGTACTATCTAAGAAGAATTCATCTCCCCAAAAAGCTTCTCGTCCCTTTGATAGGAAAAGAGATGGCTTTGTTTTAGGAGAAGGTTCAGCTTGCTTGATATTAGAAGAGCTAAGTCATGCTAAGAAGAGAGGAGCCCATATCTATGCTGAGGTAATTGGCTATTCTTGTAATTCTGGTGCTTATCATATGGTAATGCCTTCTCCTTCTGGCGAGGATATAGTAAGAGTAATGATTGAAGCATTAAAAGATGCTAACCTCAAACCTCAAGACATAGACTACATAAATGCTCATGGAACCTCTACTATTCAAAACGACAGGATAGAAACCAAAGCTATAAAAGAGGTATTCTCTGACTATGCCTACAAAATCCCTGTATCTTCTACTAAATCTATGATAGGCCATACCATTGGAGCAGCAGGTGCAATTGAAGCTGTAGTGTGTTGCTTAACTCTAGAACATCAGATAATCCCTCCCACTATAAACTATGAATATCCTGACCCTGAATGTGATTTAGACTATGTGCCTAATAAACCCCGAAAAGCTAAAATAAAAACAGTTTTATCTAATTCCTTTGGTTTTGGTTCTAATAATGCCTGTTTAATCTTCAGGAGATACAATGGATAAAAAGGAAATTGAACAAAAGGTAAAGGAGATATTAGCTGACAGGTTAGATATTGATATAAAGAAGATAAGGCCAGATTCAGATTTAGTAGATGATTTGGGAATGGATTCATTTAGGGCGGTGGAATTAGCATTTGCGGTGAGGGAAGAGTTTGGTATAGAGATTCCCACTAAGGATATGGCAGATATGCGGACCGTTAGGGATCTTATGAAATATATTGAGAAAAAGGGAGGAGGATAGTGAGAGCACCTTTGCTATTTTTATTTTTTATGGCAATATTAGGTTTGCGTCAGATAACTTTTTTATGGTTAACTAATAGAAATAGAAAGAATAAAATATTTAAAAAATGGATAGTGTATTTTATTGGTATTAGTTATCTCATTATTTTTCTTGGCACGATAGGTGAATTTTTTTTAATAAGACGAAATATAAACTTTGCTGTTTCCTTTTTAGGGATTTTCTTCTGTCTTTTAGGTATAGCACTTCAAATTTGGGCCTTTAAAAGTTTAGGAAATAATTGGAGTTTTTATATTGAGGTAGGAGAAGAAACAACTCTTGTTACTGACGAGGCATATAGATATCTTCGGCACCCTGCTTCATTAGGTTTCATATTTGAAGGTATAGGGATACCCCTTGTTGCTAACACTTTTTTTATACTTATTTTTTCTATTTTGGTGTATTTGCCTTTGATATTATGGAGGATCTATATAGAAGAAAAGGTATTAATTGAGCGATTTGGCAAGAATTATTTAGAGTATAAAAAGACAACCCCTTTTTTAATCAAGTTAAGAAAATAATATGGAGAGAAGAGTAGTAATTACAGGCTTGGGAATAATTGCATCTAATGGTATAGGAAAGGAGAAGTTTTGGGAAGCAATAACTTTGGGAGAATCAGGAATTAAAAAGATAACAATGTTTGATGCTTCGGATTATCCCACTCAAATTGCTGGAGAAGTGAGTAATTTTAGACCTTTAGATTTTATGAGTAACAAAGAGGCAAGGTTTATAGATAGAGCTACCCAGTTTATAGTAGCCTGTGCTGAGATGGCTATAAAAGATGCAGGGCTTGATTTATCTAGGGAAAATACTGAGAGAATTGGGGTTGATGTGGGAACAGCTATAGGTGGCCAAGGTTGGGCTTTTGAACAATATGAGATTTTTAAAAAAAGAGGAATATTAGGAGCAAACCCTCTTAGTATTGTAGCTACTTATCCCAATGCTTTATCTACCCAACTCTCTATTAGGTTTAATATTAAAGGTGGAAGTGAAACATTTTCAATAGGATGTTCTTCGGGTCTATCTGCTATTGGACATGCGTTTGAGAAAATTCGCAGAGGAATGCTTGATATAGTGCTTACAGGTGGGTCTGACGCCCCATTATTTCTTCCTATATTTGCAGCATTTTGTCTTGCAGGGAATATGTCCACGCGAAATATTAATCCTAAAAAGGCATCTAGGCCTTTTGATAAAATGCGCGATGGATTGGTATTGAGTGAAGGTGCAGGAATAATAGTTTTAGAAGAATTTAATCATGCTGTAAAGAGAAAAGCACATATTTATGCTGAAGTAAAAGGTTGGGGTATGACAAGTGATGGGTATCATATAGTAGAGCCCGATCCTGATGGTGAGCAAGCTGCAAGATCTATTAAAATCGCTCTTAAAAATTCTGGCATCTCTCCTTTACAAATAGATTATATTTGTGCTTTTGGAATTTCAACAAAGAAATCCGACGTTGTAGAAACAAATGTTATCAAAAAAGTTTTCAAAAAATATGCTTACAGAATACCTCTTAGCTCAATAAAATCAATGATTGGACAGCCTCTTGCAGCAAGTGGAGTATTGCAGTTAATAACATCTGTATTAGCTATTGAAAGCAATATCATTCCCCCAACAATTAATTATGAATATGTGGATCCAGAATGTGATTTAGACTATGTACCAAATGAATCTAGAAGGAAAAAAGTGAGAAATGTTCTTACTTATACTTTTGGTTTTGGAGGAAAAAACGTAAGTTTAATAGTTGCGAAGATAGAGAAAATATGAATCATTTTTTATTCTCAGCCTTCTTAGCTTCAATTTCCACTTTTATTTTAGGTATCTTTGTTATCTCTAGAGACATAAAGTCAGAGTTATATAGGATATACGCTCTTTATTGTTTCGGTATTGCACTTTGGACATTCTGCGTATCTCAGCATACACCTGATTTGGCAGGATTAAAAGGTATCATTTACGGACGGTTACTCCATTTTGGGGCAATCCTTATACAAGTCTTTTTTTTACATTTTATATTTATCTTTTTAAATATCTATAAAAAGGAAAAAAGAAAACTTTTTATTACGTATTTGATTGCTTTTGTCTTAATAGGATTTAATTTCTTTAGCAAGTTGCTTGTTAAGGGAATAGGTTATAGTAGAGATATTTCTTATACTAAAGCTGGGGTTATTTATCCTCTTTTTTGTTTATATACTCTATGGTCTATTGGTTATGGAATTTATAGTTTATTTAAAGGATACAAAATAGCTTCTCCTAGTAAACGCAATCAGATAAAATATTTGCTTTTAGGCTCTATTATAGGTTATCTTGGAGGAGTGGATAAGTTGTTGGTCTCTTATAATATTCATATTCTACCATTTTATCCCTTTGGAGCATATACTATTCCCATTTATGTGGGAATAATTGCCTACGCCATTGTCAAACACCGCCTAATGGACATAAGAGTAGCAATTACCCGGGCAGGGATATTTGCTTTTGTTTATAGTCTTGTTTTAGGTATCCCCTTTATTATTGGCTACCTAACCAAATCCTGGCTTATTCCTACTACTATTATGTTTTTCTTGGCCACCACTGGGCCTT
>JAGGWS010000055.1 GCA_021163425.1 Candidatus Omnitrophota bacterium | reverse complement strand
GTTTCCATACTAACAACCTTCCTTGTTTAGTTTCTTCTTCTGCGTAAGGTTCTTACACCTTACGCAGAAGAAGAAACTAAACAAGGAAGGTTGTTAGTATGGAAACTAAAAAAAATAGATAAAAAATTGCTGAATAACTTAGACTTCTCCAAAGAATATTCCTGGTTATATGCAGCAAGAGGCTTTGATAAATTTGCCTTAAAAGAAGAAGTTTTGTGGTCTACCCATAAAAAATCTTCTCTCTTAATACCTTTAGACAAAAAAGATACTTATACCTTAAAGTTTAGCTTCTATTCTCTAAAACCTTCAAAAATAGAAATCTTTATCAACCAGAAAAAAAAGGCTAAGGTTAACCTTTCTAAAGGCATAACTTATCAAGAAATTAAAATAAGAAAAGAAGAGGTAAAAGGGAGGATAAATTATATAGATTTTTTAGGAAAACCTCAAATTTGGGGAGTTAAAAGTCTAACTATCTCTCCTCTTAAGAAACAGGGTTAAAACTCCTATTAAAAGAGAACCCCCAGCTCCCACACACCCCCAGATAAAACTCCAAGGCCTATAGAAAAAAACAACTTCGTGCTTACCTTCTTTCAAATACACTCCTCTTAATAAACCATCTACTCTCAAAATTTCTTCCTCTTTACCATCCACATAAACCCGCCAGCCAGGATAAAAAACATCAGTTAAAATCAAAAGACCGGGCTTCTCTAACTGTGTCTCTATTAAAACCTTGGAAGGCTTATATCCCTTTATGTAAGAAAATTCCCTTAGATTTAAGGAATTTAGAAAATTTAAAGTTAAAGGTTTTTCTAAAACTGCGGTTTTTCTTAAATCTATTTTATCTAAAAGATCCTGGGCTGTTTGCCAATTTTGAGCATAAAGGACATCTCTTACAATAAATACCCTGGGAAAACAATAAGGATTCTCATATACCTTAACTTCTTTAGTGTAGACTAAAGGGAGAGGTAAAATTATACCTTTAGGGGTAACCACATACTTAACACCTAAAAGAGAGTAATACTTCAAATTCTTCAATAAATTCTGGTAATAGTCATATAAAGAAAGTCCTCGCCAGTTTAAAGGAATCGTAGTAAACCACAACCTCCCTGCTTCCCAACCGCCAAATCTCTCAGGAAGAAGTCTTTCTGCAAATTTCTGATACCACTCAATGGAGATAGAATTTATAAATTTTACATCAGACAAACCATAAGCACTGGCAAAATTAGGAAAGAATATAGTCTGGCTAGCTAAAAACCTTTTCTTTCCTAAATTATCCTTTAAAAAGCGGGTAAACCCTAAAGAAGGAAAAGGGTTCTTCCTCGAAGGAAAACCCTGAGGAGAAATTAGGTGGATAGAAATTGCTGAGAAAAGGCCTAAGAAAATAGAGACTAAACTTAGTTTAAAATACCTTCTAACAAGAAAAAATAACCCCAGAATTCCAAAAATAAGGGGGATAACTGTAAAATTACAGTAAGGATAACCAAATCCTCTGGGAATATAAAACCAGGATTCAAAACCTACCAGTAATAACAAAGAAAGATAAAAGAACTTATCTTTAGCAAAAAATCTGACCAACAGAAAAACTAGACATAAAATAAGAAGGGAAATAAAAGTCCCTAATACTACCGGGAAATAGATATTATCAGAGAAAAGAAAAGTAAAACTGTGTAAATTCTGAAGGATATTTGTCTGCCAAAACAGGTAGATAATTAACCCTATAATTATAAAAATTGGAAACAAGGATAATCTCTTATGGTTTCTGACTTCCTCTAAACCCTGAAGAGTTAAAGCTGCGGCTATAGCTAAAGAAAAATTCCATACACATCCAGCCCAGCGGGGAGACCAGGATTGTCTAAAAAGAGGAAGATAGCCTAACCACTTAAAAGGAATAATTCCAAAATTTTTAAGAATGATTCCTAAACCAAAAACCAGGAAGAATAAAAAGAATTTTTTATTTTTATACCTTAAAAATAAACCCAGAATTATCAGGTATAAGCAGGAAATGTGAATATACCCTCCTAAAAAATCCCATACCCCATTAGCAGGGTTTATCCTAAACCAGGTAGGCATTTCAAAAAATTTAGGCATACACAGAGAAATAGCAATTCTTAAAGGTGTAGGAGAAACAGTGCCTATATGAACTAAAGGATGAGCAGGAGAAAAAGGATGGGCAGTAAAACAATACCTGGTAAATTCTAAGAAAGGAATGAGTAAAGGCAAAGAAAAACCTGACCCTAAAAGACAAGCTAATATAAACTTAGGATATTTATCTACAGAGAATCTTACTCGGAATAAATAGTAAACTCCACCTAAAAATAGAACATATAGAGCTATCTCGGGTTGACCCCCAGCCATAACTAAAAATAGAGCTAAAGATAATAAAAATGCTTCCTTATAACTGTTAAATTTATAAAGTCTTTCTAAACAATAGATAAATATAGGAAGAGCCATAGCCACATTAGTAAATTGCTCCAAATTTATAAACCAGACAAAACTTCCTGAAAAGATGTAAAAAATTCCTCCCAAAAAAGAAGAGAAAAAATTCAAACCCAAGAGCCTTAAAAAGAGAAAGGTAAAAAAGCCAGAAATTAGAAGCCTTCCTAAAATAAAATAATCCCACAACCAATAAGGGGAGATATCCTCTAATATTTGATAAGGAAATAATACTCTTGAAGAATACTGAGCCAGTAAAGGCGTGCCACAACCCTGATAAGGATTCCACAAAGGGAATTCTCCCTTTAAATACATATTTCCTGCCAGCTTATTCACCGGAACCTCATAGAAGGCTGGTGTTCCCAAATCTATGTTGAATATATTCAGAGGCTTTTTACCTTGATATTGGGGAGGAATAAACTCTTCAGGATAATAAAGAGAAGCTATCAAAGACTTACCCAAAAATACTACCTGAGGATAGATAAGACAGATAAGGAGAAGATAAAGGAAAAAAGCTTTTTTATTTTCTTTCTTCAAACCACTTATCAGGGCTTCTTAAAATTAATCTAAAAACTTTATCTCTACAGAAGTATGACCGTACTCCTGGAACCTGTTAGTCTTAACTTTAATATCACAGGGATTACAGAATCCATACCAATCACACTCTCTAAATTTATCCTCTATCTGAAAATTCTCGTCAAAAAGGCTACCTATAGGGTTAATGTTTTTATAAATATCGTGGTGGCACCTAAAAACTTGCGCCTGAGGGTCTATTAAAAGTTCGGTAGTCTTACATAAAACCCTCCTTCTTTTTTCTTTAGTGCAAGCAGATTTATATTTATATGTCCCATATAGTCTGCCCTGATATTCTCCCAAAAATTCCTTTGTCCGAAAATCTATACCCAGACTTCTACACTTTCTCTGAGCCTCCAGAATGTGTTCTTTATAAAGAGGATGAAGCACTCCCCATATCCCGATGCTGAAACCTTTATCCTGCATCCTAAGAACTCTTCTTATTGTATCTTCTAAATCCATAACTTCAGGATGATAACTAACCCGAATGGAAGCATAGGGAGCAGGCCTTTTTACTCTTTGAGGGTCTACCTCTTTAATAAACTTTTCTATGTCAAATTGGATATTAGTGAGTATATCTATATTAAGAGAGGTTTTTAGATTATTTATGATATAGATAAAATCAGGATGGGTACTTGGTTCACCTCCCTGAAGAGTAACTGGTAAATCTGGCCGGGATTCTAAACGGTTGAGAAGTCTTACCCACTCTTTTCCAGAGATAATCTTTCTTTTCTTAACTCCCTCCTCAAAATTATTTATACAGTAGGAGCAATTTAGATTACAACCAAAAGTAAGAAAAATACCGATATAGTTGTAAGTGGGGGGCAAATTTACTGGCTTCATTATTCACCTCTCTCTTAAATTTCCTTAATGGGGAAAAACTCTTTAGAATAAAAATTCTTTAAAAAAGAATAGTAACCCAGACGCTTAAAACTTTTGATATAATAACTGAGATTTGAATCCAGATAAGGCACAGGCACCTTGAACCTTTTATCAGAAAGATACTTGTCAGTAAAGCTAAGTCTGTATTTATTTTTTCCTACCCAGACGGAAAAATTCTCAAAATAGCACCCTTGGGGAGGAAAATAAGGAACTGTGCCTAAAAATAAATCTTTATCTTTAAATTCCAATATGGCATTGCCCATATTCTTTTTAAAAATCAGTTTACCATCCTGAAGGACATATAATGTATCCAATTCTCTCTGGATAACAATATGCGTAGGAAATTTATAAACAAAAGGGATTTTAAAAGAGAGATTAAGGATATTATCTCCTGTTTTCCATCTGCCGCCAAAAACTACAAAAGGTTCTCCTCCACCGCCAACGATTCTCAACAAATTATTCTTACTGTCTAATATTCTAATTTCTGAAGTCTTATGGAGCAATTCCAAATCAAACTCTAATGTGAAATCCTTATCATCTATATCGGTTCTGCTATACAAAGGGTTAAGAGATATTCCTTTAGTGGGGCTGTAAATATATTTAGCACTTCCTATATGCCGAGTAAAAATATCCTTATTATAGAACAAAGTCTCTAAATAAATCCCTCTTCCTAAAAATAAATGCCAATTTTTAGGATGAGGTACTTCCTCTATAAATATTTTAGAACGGCCATCATAATCGCTGCTTCTTAAAAAGCTTCTTATATCATAAAATCCTTTCTGCATGGGACTTAAGATTAAATTTATATCATTTGAAAATTTATATATTTGGCAGGTATTTACTGCCAGAAGAAAACTAAAAAATCCAAAACCAGCCCCTCTTAAAACCGCCGCTATCCTTCCTCTATGCTGCAGAAGAAGAAAGATATCCTTTATGGCAAAAGCTAAAATAATAATTAATACAGCATCCAGCAAATACATATATCGGGGTTGTGTTGCTACATACAGCTTAGCCCGGGAAAAGGCAATTGTAAAAATATAGCTGAACCCTGCCAAATACAGAAAGCAGGCAACAAGAGCTTCTTTCTCTCTCTTATGCAGATATCTATACAAACATACAAAAAAATAAATAATAAACAAAAAGAAAAGTAAATAACTAAAGAACCCAAGTTTTTTAAGCACAATATAAGGAATGTCTTCAAAAAAATATTCGGCTGGCATTGAAAAAATCTGAGTGAGGTTATTTATTATCATTAATAATGAAACCTTAATCCCCAGAAGGAGTCTCAAAGAAAACTTTAAAAGAAGCTGCCCTTTTGGAAAGTAGATATACATAAAAACCAACAAAAAAGAAAGAAAGAAAACAAAAAGGGATATGCTGAATGTCATAAAGTACTTTTCACTCTCTCCACAGGCATCTCTTAACATCTTCCAAAAGAACAAAGGAATAAGGATGAGATTCATCAAAAGAGCTGCTTCGTAAAGCAGAGAACCCAGCATTAATAAAAACAGAGAAAGAAATATTAAATAATGCTTCCTCTTCTCAAGAAAATTAAAAAATAAGATAAGGCTTACTAAAAAAAGAGCTCCTTGAAGAGATATATATATAAAATGAGTCCAGATAATAGTATCGGCGTGCGAGAACATAACAACAAAGAATATCGCAGAAATGCTTGCTAAAATTTTGTCCTTCAGAAACCTTTTTAAGAGAATGTAAATCAACAGGCCGTTTATAAGATGTATTAGATAAGCAAAAATATGATGTAAGAGGAAACTGGTTTTAAATACTTTATTGACTATAAGCAGTAAGAAATATGCTAATGGCTGAAACCTTGTTTCTCCAAACATTTCAAAATGCAGACTTTTCAAGACCGTTGATAAGCTTAAAGGATTTCTAAAGGCAAGGTTAGCAATAAACCACTGGTCGCTGCGGAAAATCTGGTTAAAAGACGGAGAAAAAGCAATAAAAGACAGTACCACCCCTATTAACAATATCCCAACGTGAGAATGCGTTATAGCAATATTTTTTAGGTTTTTAAATATTTTCATTTCTTTAATTAATTATACATAATATATTATATCCACAATAATAG
>JAGGWS010000015.1 GCA_021163425.1 Candidatus Omnitrophota bacterium | reverse complement strand
TTCGATTTTTTCTACCCTATCATAAAAATGCCCCATCTTAAACAATCTCTTTAGATAAAGAAAATCTTTATTGTTTCTAAAATTATCTTTGTAAGCTTTTAAGAATTCCTCTAACTTGCTATAAGTTAAATGCTTGGTAGCTTTACCATTAGAGGAGCGAGTAAATCTGCCAATTTTTATTATATCTTTCTGGTGCGCTCTTGAAGGAAGCTTCATCCATAATCTCCTAACTCTTTCTCTTTGGTGAGGAATAATAAAATAATTTCTCTTTCCTTCTAATTTTATTTTCTCCAGTATTTTTTGTTTTCTTCCCAAACCAAATCCTATCTTCTCCTTAAAAATCCTACAGCTTATGCCTCCTTTTATATGAAGATAATAAATATCATGGCGAGATCTTCTTTGGGCTCCCTTTATATAAAACCTTTTCCCTCTCATTTTTATTTTTACTATATCCGAAATTATTCCAAAATTCAGAAGAAGCTGTTGAATTCCTTTTATTAATTTTGGAGAGATAGAAGAGGCTTTTATATCTAAAGAATTTCTATTTCTCCCATAAATACAGACGCTACCGTCTGTATCAAAGAATCCTCTTAAAAAAGCAGCTACTACATTTTGGGGAGCTAAATATACTGACTTAGGAACTTCCTTATTTTCTGCCTTCCAAAAACCTAACCCTAAATGTTCTAAATATGCTCTTAATTCTACTCCTCCCATAAAGGCCCAGTGTCCAAAAATCTCTGGTCCCCTTCCAAATAATCTTTTAAATAAATCCCCAACCCTCTCTTTCTGCTCCTTCTCGCATACACAAATCCAAATTCCATCTCGACAGTTACATCTTCCATCTCCAATCAGTAGGCCTAAAAGATAGGCATAATCTTCAGTTAAATGAGAGGGGTAAAAAAATTTATTCTTTCTTTTCTCTGCAGTTCCCTCTTTATACTTATAGTGAAATGGAGGCAATCTCCCCTCTCCAAATAGTCTATTTTTTATCTGAATTGCTATATAATCATCTTTTTTGAGTTTATCTAATCTTTGCCACCTATACTTACCTTCTTTATCTATTATTCTTATCCTCTGATTAGGTGTTCCCTCTAATTCATAGCCACAAGAGGTAACTAATCTTATTGTCTCTTTAAAACCATTATCAAACCATTTCCTTGCCTGATGAGGATGAATATCTGTTTTTACCTTAATGCCCTTTTTTACCTCCTCCTTCATCCCTTTTATCTCCATCAGCCCTTTTTCCGTATTTATAAGTGTATCTCCTCTGATACAGAAACAGCCTCCTCCGTGTCTGGCCCAACCACCGTAAGTATCCACCATGATCTTACGGCCTGTCACTCCAGTATCTGCCACAGGACCTCCCACTTCAAACCTTCCAGTAGCATTAATGAAAATTTTTGTATTCTTGTCTACCATCTGGGGAGGTAATACATAATCTATCACCAGCTCCTTGATATCCTCCCTTAATCTCTCTGTCTTAACTGTAGGATTGTGGTGGGCTCCTACTATTACTGCGGAAATCCTCTTGGGTATACTACCTTCATACTCTACTGTCACCTGGGACTTTCCGTCAGGTCTTAAGTAATCCAAGATCTTCTGCCTTCTTACCTGGGAGAGTCTCCTGACTAACTTATGAGCAAGCATAATGGGAAGAGGCATAAGCTCTTTGGTCTGCCGACAGGCATACCCTATCATTGAGTTGTGTACAAAAATACCATTGGCAGAAAAGATATTCACCTCTTCTATCTCCAAATCATAAACCTCTGCCCGATCCATTTCGATTCTCCTCTTCAGTTTTGTTATACCAAAAGGTAACCTTTTTCCCATCAATTCCTCTCCAACCATTTCTTTTTTGCGAGGATGGGGGATGAGACAGATGCTGGGTGAATTCTTAGGTTTAGTAGGAGTGTTTTTTAAATATTCCTCTAATCTTTCTTTTTTAGAAAAATGGGCAAAACCTATCTCTTTACCAAAATTCTGGTAACTATCAAATCCTACCAAGCTAAGCACAAAACTGTCATATTTAGATTTATATCTCTTATCTTTTCCCACGGGTATGCCTTTGGGAGTGTTAAAAAGTATGGATGATTTAATTCTAAATTCGTTCAAAAGTAGCTGAGTCTCTTCTAAAAGCCTATAAGAGGTAGAACCCAATCTAATTCTGATATTCTTCCTTTTTCTCCCTGTATTAGAAACAATTGTCCCATCGCTATCAAACAGCCCTTTCAGATAAGCTTTTATTACATTTTTAGGAGAGATAAAAATAGCTTCGGGAGTAACCTTTTGCGCAGAGGTATTATATCCTACCCCAAAATTTTCAAAATGTCTTCTAATTAATACCGAGTCCGCTTTTAAACTGATGAAGCCCTCTTTTGTATGTATTAGTCTCCATTGATTAGGAAAATTTCTGTCTAATATTTTTTTAACTGCTAAGGCTTGATTTTTATCCCTCCCAAAAGAAATTTCCATCAGTTTTTCACTGGTAGAGGAGCCATCCCCTATAAGAAGTCCTATTACATAAGCTAAATCTTCATTTAAAGTTGTTTTTGGAGGACCATATATTTTATGATTATATTTAGTAAAGAATTGCTCTTTCTTCACCTCAGAGTTCAGGTAATTTAAAGAATTAAATCCGCTCGGTTTCAAGATGCATATAAAATCTTTGCAATCCAGCCGAGAGGCTTCCTTCCAATAAGTTTTTCCATCTCTGGAATAACAAAGAATCCTATGTTGGGGAGTACACTCCAAACGCATTCCATTAGAAAAAGTAAGTTCGACTATCTTCTTTACGCCCGTCTTCCTTGCTCCTAAAACTTTTCTTAAGCCGTAAGGGGTAACTACTAACATATCCTTTTTTATCTTCTCAATAGGTAAAAACCCTTTATCTGTCTTTACCAACGCCCCCTTTTTTATACAGCCCTGGTCTCCTGCGCCTCCGGTATCTACACCCCGGGCAATATCCGGAGATTGCTCCTGAATCGCAGTTATTACTCCGCAACTTCCATAATCAAACCCCATCTGGGGGTCATTATAACCAATTTCCCGGATAAGGTTTCTCACCAGGCGAGGAATCTCTATATAACAGGAAGTAGTAATCTCTCCTGCTATATAAATAACTCCTCTGGTCACTAAAGCTTCACAGGCTACTCGAGCCTGAGGGTCCTTCTCATAGAGGGCATCTAAAATAGCATCTGATACTTGATCACAAATTTTGTCAGGATGCCCTTCAGTTACTGATTCTGAAGTAAAAAGCTTCTTCATTTTAACTCCTTTCTAAGTCTTTTAAGCAAATAAACTCTGGGCTAATTCTAAAGATTCTTTATGGCCTATATCTAACCAGGTACCTTCAAATTTATAACCTAAAACTTCGGTCTTCTTGCAAAGCCAGCCTATATACTGGCCGGTAGTATCTTTATCATAAAGTAAAGCATACTCTTTTATCCAGCCCAAAGAATTCTTAGGAAAGAAATATATACAGGCTCCTATTAAAGTAGAAGGGGGAGAACTTGGCTTTTCTAAAAAATCCCGCACGACCCCTTTTTCTAACAAGGCTACTCCAAATTTTTTAGCTCTTTCTTTACTCTTTACATCAAAAAGCCCTACCACTGGTTTATCCCGGGAAACAGAAAATTCATAAAAATCTTTTAAGGACCAGCTAAAAAGATTATCACTCCCTAAAACCAATAAATCCTCATTGATAGATTTATTATCGATAACAAATTCTATGTCCCCTAAAGCTCCCAGGCGTTCCTGGGGAGAGTTTGTATTATCATTAAGGATAGATATCTCTGAAGGAAGATTCTGGTAAACTTTCCATTGTAAAAACTTCGAATAAAACTTATTATTGGTTACCAGGATAATCTCTGAGCTGGGCACATCTTTTAATTTCTCTATTAAAATATCGATTAACTGTTTGTCTTTAATTTTAAGAAGAGCCTTGGGGATATTTAGAGTAAGGGGATAAAGCCTTGTTCCGTAACCAGCACAAAGAATTAAGACCTTCATAATTCAATTATCTTATCAAATTCTTCTCCCAGAACTCCTTTTAAAAACTTAGTGGCTATCTTTTCTACTTCTTTATGGGTACTTAAATTTAGGACCTTTTCAACAAACTGAGAAGCCTGGGCAAATCCTACTGACCTGATGAGTTTCTTCACCCTAGGGATACTGGAAGGAGGAACACTCAACTCGTCTATCCCCATACCTAACAGCAAAAAGGCGCATAAAGGCTCTGAAGCCATCTCTCCACACATACCTACCCAGACTCCTCCCTTATGGGCATTCTCAATAATCATCTTAATAAGTCTCAATACTCCTGGATGAGTAGGCTCATATAAATAAGCCACCTTTTCATTAGCTCTATCTACTGCTAAAGAATACTGAATTAAATCATTAGTTCCAATACTGAAAAAATCTGCTTCTTTAGCTAAAACATCGCTCATTAAGGCAGCTGAAGGAACTTCAATCATTACCCCTACTTCTATATTCTCGTCAAAAGGCTTACCTTCTTTTCTCAATTCTTGTTTTACTTCTTCTAAAAGATTTTTTGCCTGCCTTAATTCCTCAATCCCTGAAATCATAGGAAACATGAGTTTTAAATTGCCTTCCCGGGAAGCTCTCAATATTGCTCTCAACTGAACCTTGAAAATTTGAGGCTGAGCCAAACAAAACCTTATTGCCCGCCACCCTAAAAAGGGCGACATCTCTTTAGGCATTAAAGGCTGGGATAAAAATTTATCTCCTCCCAAATCCAGAGTCCTTATTACTACTGGATAAGGTCTAACTTTCTTAGCCACATTTAAATAAGCCTGGTACTGCTCTTCTTCTGAAGGTAAATCTTTTCTTCCTAAATAGATAAACTCTGTCCGATAGAGACCCACACCTTCAGCTCCCCACTCTAAGACTAAAGGAATTTCTTCAGGAAGCTCTATGTTAGCTGCTAAAACTATTCTTTTATTGTCAGGAGTTTGGGCGGGAAGTTTTTTTAAAGAATAGAAAAATCTCTTTAATTGTTTTTCTTCCCTTTGCCTTTCTTTATATTCAGCTAAAACTTCTTCGGTGGGGTCAATTATTACCTCTCCTTTTGTTCCATCGATAACTATTAAATCCTGGAGTTTAACTACAGGAGTAAGTTTCTCTAAACCTACAACTGCCGGAATCCCTAAAGCTCGGGCAATAATAGCAGTGTGAGAAGTTCTTCCCCCAATATCAGTAGCAAAACCTAAAATCTTTTTCTTAGGCAAAGAAGCAGTATCAACAGGAGAAAGGTCATGAGCTACAATTATTACTTTTTCTTTTATCTGAGTGTAAGGAGGGGTATCTTTCTTAAGAAGTTTTTTTAAAACTCTTTTACCTACATCCCGTAAGTCCAAAGCTCTCTCTTTCAAATAGCCGTCATCAAGTTTAGAAAGAGTCTCTATATACTTTTTAATCACCTCCCAGAAAGCATATTCTACATTTATCCTGTTTTTCTTTATCTTAGAGATAACGTCCTCAATGAGGACTCTATCTTCTAAAACTAATAAATGGGCATCAAAAATCTGAGCATGCTCTGAACCTAAGTTTTTCTCTATTTCTTTTTGGAGTTCAATTAATTCTCTCCGGGTTTTTATTAAAGCATCTTCTAAACGGAGAATTTCTGAGGGGACATCTTCCAAAGGAACCTTCCTGGAGACTACAGAAAATTCCTCTCTACCTATTAAAAAAGCTTTACCAACAGCTATGCCTGAAGAAGCTGATACTCCTTTAATTCTCTTCATTATCTTCAGTTAAAATCTTTTCTAATTCTGAAACTACTTTTCGGGCATCTTCGCCTTCAGCAATAATCGTTATTCGATGCCCATATTCTGCCCCTAAACTTAATATGCTCATAATTGACTTCCCATCTACTAACTGGTCATCTTTTTTTATTCTTACTGAAGAATCAAATTTAGCAGCAGTCTGAACGAATAAAGCCGCTGGTCTTGCATGTAAACCTTGCTTATTTTTTATTAAAACCTCTTTTTCCACTTTGCTCATCTTCCTAAACTCTTCTCTTGAACTTTTATTAATTCCTTTACTTGTTTAGGTTTAGAAGCTTCTTTTAGGCGATTTAAAAAATACTTATCTCTTAAAATCTTACTTATACCAGCTAAAATCTTAAGATGTACACCCTCTAAATTTTTAGGAGAAAGAATAAGAAATATTATAAAAACCGGTTCTCCATCCAAAGAGTCAAAATCTATACCTTGCTTAGATATACCTACAACTATTAAAGGCTTTTTTACTATCTCCAAGCGAGTATGGGGTATAGCTATACCCTGGCCTAAAGCTGTTGAACCTAATCTTTCTCTGGCTAAAAGAGCAGAGATTATCTTCTCTTTACTGCGAGGAGAAATTTTTTTTAGCCTTATTAAAAGACTTAAAAGTTCAGCTAAAACCTCTTTTTTCTTTTTAGATTTTAATCCTACAACAATCTGTTTTTCGAAAATATAATCAGATAACTTCATCCTAAAAATAATTCTGGAGCGGGCGATGGGACTTGAACCCACGACAACCACGTTGGCAACGTGGTGCTCTACCAACTGAGCTACGCCCGCACCTTATATTAGTTCTTTTGTTCTATAGAACTAATTTCTAACCGGTTAGATTCTGCGGACGGGGAGAGTTGAACTCCCAAGCCCAAAAGGGCATTGGGTTCTAAGCCCAACGCGTCTGCCAGTTCCGCCACGTCCGCACATACATATTGCTTCTTCAAAAAGCTAAGTTTGAGCCGCCCGAGGCTCGAACTCGGCACCCCCGGCTTAAAAGGCCGGTGCTCTGCCTGATGAGCTAGCGGCTCAAAGATAAAGCCAGAAATTAACTTTGTAAAAGAGCAAATTTAACTTTTATCAGGAACTCAGCACCCTCCCGACTTAAACGTCGGGATGCTCTGCCTGATGA
>JAGGWS010000014.1 GCA_021163425.1 Candidatus Omnitrophota bacterium | reverse complement strand
GTAACCCTGAGCCCAAAATCAAATGTTAACAATTTTAATTGCTATCGCAATAAATTTTGTTATATTTTTTCTGAATGCCCTTGTAACTTGACAAAATACTTTGAAAGTAAAATGTCAAGTTACGGCTTAACTTGACAAAATACTTTGAAAGTAAAATGTCAAGTTACGGCTATGTAAATTTTCAATTTTCAAGTTTCTTGACACTATGTAAGTTTTTAGAAGGTTGAATTTTTATTATTCGGTAGTATAATTTAAACTATGAGGATTGGGATTATTGGTCCAGGAGCAATAGGACTTCTTTTTTACTTTTTCCTTTCTCGCAACGTTAAAGACCTCATCCTTTTAGACAAGGATAAAAAAAGAGCCCTTCTTTTAAGAGATAAAGGTTTAACTGTAGTTAAAAACTCTAAATCTTATAAGATAAATGTAAATATAACCGCTCAACCTCAAGAATTAAAAGATAGAGAATTGTTTTTAATTTGTGTGAAGTCTTATGACACTTTAGAGGTAGCTAAGACAATAAAGTCAATTCCTCGTAAGAAGAAAGATTATTTTGTATTATCCTTACAAAATGGCTTGGGTAATTTAGAAGTGCTTTCAGAAGTTTTAGGTGAAGAGAAAATTTTAGGAGGAGTTACTAATATGGCTTCTACTCTGCTTAGTTCAGGAGTAATAAAGTTTGCTGGAGAAGGAAAGACTGTTATCGGGAGTCTGAAGAAGAAAACTGTGCCTATTCTCAGAGAAATAAGAAGTGTATTTAATTCTTGTGATCTCCCTACTTCTATAACTTCTGATTTAGAAGGTGCAATCTGGTCAAAGCTTTTAATAAACATAGCTATAAACCCTTTAACTTCGATATTAAGAGTAAAAAATGGAGAACTTCTTAATAATCCTCATTCTTCTCTGCTTATGCAGATGGTTTTAAATGAAGCTCACCGGATAACTAAGAGAAAGAGGATAAAGCTTTTGTATAATGACCCTCAGACTAAATTGGAAGCAGTCTGCCGGGCTACTTCAGAAAATGTCTCTTCTATGCTTCAGGATATTTTAAGGGGAAAGAAAACGGAGATAGATTATTTAAATGGGGCTATCTATAAATTGGGAGAAAGTCTTAAAATCCCCACTCCTTTAAACTTTATTTTTTTTAAATTAGTAAAAAGTTTAGAAGAGACTTCTCTTAAAAGAGTAGATTCTTTTTAAGATAAAAGACTATGATTTATGAGGATAGAATTCCTTCAGAGTTAGAAAAAAAGGCTAAAAAGCTTCAGGGTAAAAGATTTAATTTAGAAGATGTAGATGTTTCCATCCTTCAGACTTTTCCTTACCAGTATCCCCAGAGGCAAATTACTATAGAACATACTACTTCTGAATTTACCTGTCTTTGTCCTTTTTCAGGACTTCCTGACTTTGCCAGGCTTACTATCAGATATACCCCTTTTAAAAGATGTATTGAACTTAAGTCTCTTAAATATTACTTATATTCTTTTCGCCAGGTAAAAGCTTTCAATGAGCACGTAATCAATAAGATTTTAGAAGACTTAGTAAAAGTAGTAAAACCTCGCCAGATGGAAGTTATAGGAGAGTTTACTATCCGGGGAGGTATAACTAATAAGGTTTCTGCTTCTTATAAAAAAAGTTAAACCCTAATTCTTTCCTTAATTTGGGACAAAATTGGTTCAAACACTTTTGTTTCAGATATGGAGAATCAGGATATAGCCAATATTTTCAGAGAGATAGCTATTATTTTAGAATTAAAAGGAGATAATCCTTTTCGAATCAGAGCTTATCAGAAAGCAGCTCAAAATATTGAAAGTCTTCCTTTCTCTCTTAAGGATGTCTTAAGAGATGGCCGGTTAGAAGAAATTCCTGGTATAGGAAAAGATTTAGCTGGAAAAATTAAGGAGATTATAACCACAGGGAAATTACGCCAGCACCAGCTTCTTAAAAAAAGCATACCTTCAGGATTAATAGAGATGCTTGGCATCCCTGGTTTAGGGCCTAAGACCGTGAAGGTAATTTACGAAAAACTTAAGATATCTGATATTAAGAGTTTAGAAAGAGCAGCTTTAACGGGGAGATTGAAGGGTTTGCCTGGGATAAAGGAGAAGACTGAGGAAAATATATTAAAAGGGATAGCTCTGATAAAGGGAGGAAGAGAAAGAATGCCTCTCTATCAGGCTTTAAAGGTAGCTGAGGGTTTTGTTGAACCTCTTAAGAATTTGAAAGAAGTAGAAAAGATTGAACCAGCAGGTTCTCTAAGAAGAAGGAAAGAAACTGTAAAAGACATAGATATTCTGATAGTTTCATCTAAGCCTTCTAAGGTTATGGATAATTTTGTGAATCTGCCTAATGTAAAGGAGGTTTTAGCAAAAGGAGAGACTAAGTCCTCGGTAATATCTCGCCAGAATATTCAGGTAGATTTAAGAGTGGTAGAAAATGCCAGCTTTGGTTCGGCTTTACTCTACTTTACGGGTTCAAAAAATTTTAATATCTCTTTAAGAACCTATGCCTTAAAGAAAAATTATAAGATAAATGAGTATGGAGTTTTTAAAGTAGAAAAGAATAGAGAGAAAAGAGTTGCTGGAAAAACTGAAGAAGAGATATTTAGATTATTTGGTATGGATTATATTTTACCTACTTTGAGAGAGGATAGAGGAGAAATAGAATTAGCCTTAAAAAGAAGGCTTCCTAAAGTAGTGGAGTTAAAGGACATAAAAGGAGATTTACACGTACATTCAAAATATAGTGATGGCACAGCCAGTTTAACTGAACTCAGCTATCAGGCTCAGAAGAAAGGTTATAAATATCTGGGAGTTTGCGACCATTCTCAAAGTCTTAAGGTAGCTAGAGGCTTAGATGTAAAAACTCTTTTTAAGAAAATAGAGGAAGTAAGAAAGTTAAATAAAAAGTTTAAAGATTTTTATCTTCTGGCTGGAACTGAAGTGGATATTCTTTCTGATGGGAGTTTAGACTATCCTGATGAAGTCTTAAAGGAATTAGACTTGGTAGTAGCTGCAATCCATACCGGTTTTAAACAATCTAAGAGCCAGCTTACCCGGAGAATACTTTCTGCCATAAAGAATAAGTATGTTCATATTATTGCTCATCCTACCGGCCGGCTTTTTGGAGTGAGAGATTCTTACGAGATTGATTTAGACGAGATTCTTTCTGCCTGTTCAGATTATAATGTGGCTTTAGAAATAAATGCTTATCCTCAGAGGTTAGATTTGAATGATATAAATTGCAAAAAAGCCAAGGAAAAGAAGGTAAAATTAGCCATAGGCACAGACGCTCATATTATTGAGCAGCTTTCAGCTATAGAGTTAGGAGTCTGGATTGCTCAAAGAGGTTGGTTAGAAAAAGAGGACCTTCTTAATAGTTTAGACCCTCAGAGATTACTTAAATGGCTGAGAAGTAAAAAATGAGAAGAAGATTTTTAATCAAGCTTACCATATTCTTTAGCTTTTTTTTAATTGCCGGCTGTATTCACAAAGAAAGACTTTATAAGAAGACCTTTATTTCTTTAGGTACTTTTATTGAGGTTTCTTCTCCCTATAAAAAAGCTTTACCTTTAGTATTTTCCACTTTTAGGAGATTAGAAAGAATTTTTAATATTTATGACGAGAATTCTCAAATTTCTCAGGTTAATCAGCAGGCAGGGGTGGAGCCAGTTAAAGTAGATAGAGAGCTAGTTGAGGCAGTTAAGTTAGCTAAAGATTTGTGCAAGATAACCGGAGGAGCTTTTGACCCTTCAATAGGAAAGGCTATTTTATTTTGGAAGGAGAAGATAAAGAATAAAGATCAGCAGGAAGTTTCTGAGAGTAAAGTAGATTATCTTAAAACTTTTAAGGGGATTAAATATATTAAAATAGACGAAGCTAAGCAAACTATCTTTATAGATAAGAAAGGACTTATCTTAGACTTAGGAGGAATGGTTAAAGGTTATATAGTAGATAAGGCAGTTCAGGTTTTAAAGAAGAACAATATAGACTCTGCTCTTATAAATGCCGGAGGAGATATATATTGCCTGGGAAAAAGATTTGGTAAATTCTGGCGTATAGGTATAAGAAACCCTAAAGCTTTATCCAGTATAATTGAGACTTTAAATATAGAAGATATGGCTATAGCTACTTCCGGAGATTATGAACAATTTTTTCAATATAAAGGAGAGAAGTTTTCTCATATAATTGACCCTGAGACTTTATATCCTGTGAAGAGTAAAATCAGGAGTGTGACGGTAATTGCTCCTAATACTACCACTGCTGATGGTTTGGCTACAGCCTTTTTTGTGATGGGTAAGGATGGAGTATTGAAGTTTTTAGAGAGAAACCCTTCTAATATTAAGATTTTTCTAATAGAAGAAGAGGAAGGAAAGCTTCATATCCATTGTTTTGGTGATTTTTAAGAGGCGATTTACCTTGACAAAGTTAAGAGTTTAAGATAAGTTATATAATCCCTAAATTTAAAGAGAGGGTTTTATGTTAAGCGGTATTGAAGAGATTTTAGAAGAGATAAAGAAGGGTAAGCCAGTAATTGTAGTAGATGATGAGAACAGAGAAAATGAGGCAGATTTAGTAATCCCTGCTGAGTTTGCTACTCCCGAAAATATTAACTTTATGATTAAGGAAGGCCGGGGTCTTATCTGCGTGCCTTTAGAAGAAGAAAGGCTTAAGAGACTCCGACTTCATCCGATGTATACTACTGAAGAGTTGTATCAGGCTAAAGACCCTTTTGGAACTGCCTGGATGATTTCAGTAGATTCTGCTTACGGAATAACTACCGGGATTTCTGCCTATGACCGGGCTCAAACTATAAAGGTATTAATCTCTGAAGATTCCGAACCTCAAGATTTAATAAGGCCGGGGCATGTTTTTCCTCTGAAAGCAGTTAAAGGAGGAGTTTTGGTAAGGGCTGGTCATACTGAAGCAGCAGTAGATTTAGCTCGTTTAGCTGGCCTTAAACCTGCAGGGGTAATTTGTGAGATAATAAAAGACGATGGAACTATGGCTCGTCTTCCCGATTTAGAAGAATTTGCTAAAAAGCACAATCTGAAGGTTTGTAGTATTGCTTCTTTAATAGAATACCGAAGAAAGAGAGAGCGCTTAGTAGAGAAAATAGAGGAAGTAAGTTTGCCTACTTCTTTAGGAAGATTTCAGCTTCATCTTTACAAATCTTTAGTAGAGGGGAGTTTACAGGTGGCTCTCACTAGGGGAGAAATTTCTCCAGAGCCTATTTTAGTAAGAGTTCATTCAGAATGTTTAACTGGTGATGTTTTTTCTTCTTTAAGGTGTGATTGTGGGGCTCAATTAAAGAAAGCTTTGAAGATTATAGCCAGAGAAAAGAGGGGGATATTTCTTTATATGCGTCAGCATGAGGGAAGAGGCATAGGTTTAGAAAATAAGATTAAAGCTTACGCTCTTCAGGAGAAAGGTTTAGATACAGTAGAAGCCAACAAAGCTTTAGGGTTTAAACCTGATTTGAGAGACTATGGTATTGGAGCTCAGATTCTGGTAGATTTGGGGGTAAAGAAGATAAGGCTTCTTACTAATAATCCTCGCAAGATTGTAGGTATTGAGGGTTACGGCATAGAAATTGTAGAAAGGCTCCCCTTAAAAGTGAGAAAGAACCCTTTAAATAAGAAATACCTGGATACAAAAAAAGAAAAATTAGGCCATTTACTTTAATTTTAGTTAAGCTGAGGAGGAAAATTATGAGAGAAGTAAGAGGTTCTTTTAGAGGAGAGGGGAGAAAAATTGCAATATTGGCCTCTAGCTTTAATGAGACAGTTTCTAATCAGCTTGTTGAAGGATGTATAGACACTCTTAAGAGATGTGGAGTAGAGGATAAAAACATTTCTTTATTCTGGGTACCCGGAGCTTATGAGTTGCCAGTAGTTTCTCGTAGGCTCTGTAATTCTAAGAAGTATGATGCCCTTATTTGTTTAGGAGCCATTATCAGGGGAGATACTCCTCATTTTGAATATATAGCTTCTTCAGTTTTTAGAGCCTTAGGCAGTATTTCCCAGGAAGCAGGTATTCCAGTAGTTTTAGGAGTTATTACTGCTGAAACTCAAGAACAAGCATTAGAGAGAGCAGGATTGAAGCAAGGAAACAGAGGAAGAGAATCAGCTCTATCAGCTTTAGAACTTATAGATTTACTTTCTCAGATTAAATAAGAAACAATTTTTAATTTTTGCTCTTTCAAACTTTAATTATATACTTTAGTTAAGATGGGCTTACGCAGTGAAGCGAGGAAGTCTTCTCTTAAGATTCTCTATCAGATAGAAATTTCTAAGATATCTGCAGAGTCTGCTTTCTCTGATTATTTCTCCCAGAATCAAGTCTCTTCAGCCCATCGGGAATTCGCCGAATTTTTAGTTAAGAATATTATTTCTTATCTTCCTCAATTAGATAATATAATCTCTAAATACGCTAAAAACTGGGAATTACACCGAATAGCAATAATAGATAAGAACATTTTAAGAATTGGCATTTTTGAGCTCCTCTATACTGAGGATATCCCCCCCAAAGTCAGCATAAACGAAGCAGTAGAATTAGCCAAGAGTTTTGGAGATTTAGATTCTCCCCGGTTTATTAACGGGATATTAGATAGTGTCTATAAAAATGAAGTTTCTAAGAAGAAGTGAAGTTTGCCGATTTACATATTCATTCTAATTTTTCTGATTCTAGTTGTAATCTTAGAGATATTTTTAAGAGAGCTTATCAAGAAGGGCTTTCCTGTATTTCTATAGTAGACCACGACGCCCTTGATGCCTACTCTACAAAAGAGATTGATGAGCTTTCTCAGGAATATTCTTTAGAGTATATTAAAGGTGTAGAGCTAAGCAGTCAGTTAGGAGGAGAAGAGGTTCATCTTCTGGGTTATTTTCCTAAAGGAGAAGTTAGTGATACTTTTTTAAATATCCTTAAACAGTTAAAAGAAGACCGCCTTAGGCGTATCCTGGAAATGATAGACCTTCTTAATAATTTAGGGATAAAGTTAGATAAAGAGGAGTTTAAAGAATTTGTAGGCTCAGCCTCTTTATCCCGGCTTCACTTAGCAGTTTTTCTCAAATATAAGAAGGTAGTGAGGGATATTAAAGAGGCTTTTTCTAAATATTTGGCTGAAGGCAGACCTGCTTATATTTGCAGATTTAGGTATTCTTTTGAGAAAGGTTTAAGCCTTCTTAAATCAGCAAAAGCTTTAGTATTTCTGGCTCATCCCATAAATTTTTCTGATTCTCAGATAGAGAGTTTAATTAAGCTGGGTTTAGACGGGATAGAAACTTTTTATCCTAATTATTCTCCAGAAACCATTGCTAATTATCAACGCTTAGCTTCTAAGCACAATCTTCTTATTAGCGGAGGTTCAGATTCCCATGGAGAATACAAAGATAACACCTACATTGGTAAAATAAAGCTTCCTTATTTTTATGTAGAGAGAATTAAAAATGCTTTCTGAGGAGTATTTTATAAGAAGAAGTTTTTCTCTGGCTAAGAAAGGTGAAGGAAAAACTTCTCCCAATCCTTTAGTAGGAGCAGTAATAGTTAAAAAAGGAAGGATTATTTCTGAAGGTTATCATAAGAGGGTAGGTTCTCTCCATGCTGAGATAGAAGCTATAAACAGAGTTGGCCCTTCTCAGCTTAAAGGTTCTACGCTTTTTGTTAATCTGGAACCCTGTTTTCATTGGGGAAGAACTCCTCCTTGTGTAGACAGGATAATTTCTTCAGGGATAAAGAGGGTAGTAATTTCAGTAAAAGACCCCAACCCTTTAGTCTCAGGAAAATCTATAAGAAAATTGAGAGAAGCAAAGGTGGAAGTAAGAGTGGGTATCTTAAAAAGAGAAGCTGAAAGATTAAACGAAGTCTTTTTCAAAAATATGAGAGAAAACCTCCCCTTTATAGTAGTTAAATTTGCTCAAACTCTGGATGGGAAAATTGCTGATTTTAAGGGAAACTCTAAATGGATTACTTCTCTTAAAGCCAGAAGGTATTCGCGGAGATTAAGAGGTTTATACGATGCTGTCTTAGTAGGAGTAAACACGGTTTTAAAAGATAATCCTCATTTAGATAGTCCTGTAAAGAAAATGATTAAAATTATTCTTGACCCTGAAGGGGAAGTTTCTCTGCGGGCTAATCTTTTTAAGAAAGCTAAGAAAGTTTTTTTAGTTACTAAAAGAAAAGATTTTTCCCACAAAAAGCTTCCTGAGAATACAGAAATAATTAGGGCAAGATTTTCTCCTAAAAGAGGATTTGACTTGGTAGAATTGCTGAATATTTTTTATTCTAAAGGGATTACTTCTTTGTTTGTAGAAGGAGGAGCCTTCACTTTAGGGAAATTTCTGGAGGAGAAGTTAATAGATAAATTCTATATATTTGTAGCTCCTAAGATAGCTGGTGATAACAAAGCTTTAGCCTCTATTTTTTCAGAGAGAGCTTTAAGGATAAGGAATTTTTTAAAAATCAAAGATTTACAGCTAAAGAGGGTGGGAAGAGATTTCTTGTTTACTGGTTATCCTTCTAAAGGGTAGAGGGAGTAATTTATGGAGTTATATAATTTAACCCAAATTTTTCACTATAATTTTCTGTAGATTATGTCTTCAGAAAGCTTAACTTATCTTTTTCTTAAGGATTTACTCATAGACTTAATTTTTTACTCTGCTCTTTTCCTTTCTTATTCTCAAAAAAATCCTGAACCCCCTCTTAAAAAGAGGTTAAAGGAGCAACCACTTAAGCTATTTTATGAGGGCTAAGATTGAAAAGAAAACTAAGCCCTTTCTTCACTTTTTAGTTAATTCTTCCAAAAAAATCCATGGTTGGTATGATTGGGGAAGAAGAGAGTGTACTTCGGAAAGATTTCTCCTTAATCCTTATTGTGGCTGTGGTTTAGGGTGTTTTTATTGTTATACCCGGGCTTTCCCGGGTTATTTTAAAGAATTCCATCAGAAAGGCTACATATTTGTATTTAAGGATTTTGACCAAAAAGTAGCCTCCCAATTAGATTCTTTAAATATTGGCTTCTGTGGGTATTTATCTCCAGTTAGTGAACCTTTCCAGAAGATAGACAAATTCTACAATCTTTCCTTTAAAATAGCTAAAGTGTTTATAGAGAGAAATTTACCTTTAGAATTTATTACTAAAGAAAAGATACCTTCATCAATGATCAAACTTCTAAGGACTCAAGAACATTCTTTTGCTCAGGTTTCAATTTTAACTTTGAACCCTAAACTTAGTAAGGTTTTGTCTAATTCTTATGTAGAAGTCCTTTTAGAAAATATAAAAAGGCTTTCTGAGAACAGGATATTTTCAGTATGCCGGGTTGACCCGATTATTCCTTATATAAACGATAGTAAAGAACAACTCCGAAGATTATTGGAAGAGGTAAAAAAAAGAGGGGCAAACCATCTGGTAACTTCAGTATTAGACATTCCTTTCAAAATAAAAGATTTTGTATTCAGAAATATTAAGAAGATTTCTGGAGAAGTTCTTTTTAAGAAAATATCTTCTCTTTATAAAGAAAAGATAGGTTATCTACACGCTGACATTAATTACCGTAAAGATATTTTTGGTTTTTTGCGTAAAGAGGCTGATAGGTTAGGTCTTACTTTTTCTTTATGTATGGAGTATGAACTCAAAGATTCTCAGATTTTAGGGTTGAATAGAGAGTTTTCCTCTTCTTTGAATTGTGAGGGCAAAAATGTTCCTATATACAAGAGAAAGGGTAAAAAATTTTATCCTGTAGAGGGGTGTTTAGGAAATTGTTTGACCTGCAAGGAGCCGGTTTGTGGTATAGAAGAGTTAGCCTATGGCAAAACCAGGAAACCTTTAGCTTTGAAGTATTCAGATTACCGGAGATTTTCTCAGAGAATTGACTCTCAGGGTTGAGGGTGATAAACTAAAGGTATGTTTACAGGAATAATTAAGGAAGTAGGCAGAATAAAAAAGATTTCTAAAAGATCAGACTTATGGGGAATAGGCTTATATTCAGAGAAAGTCTATTCTCAGGTAGCTGAGGGTGGAAGTGTTTCTGTAAATGGGGTATGCCTTACTGTTACCAGAAAAGAGAGAAACCTTCTTTATTTTGACATAACTTCAGCTACTCTCAACATTTCTAATCTTAAACATCTTAAAATTGGAGATTATGTTAATTTAGAGCCTTCTTTAAGTTTAGGAGATAAATTAGAAGGCCATTTTGTTTTAGGCCATATTGATACTACTGCTAAGATTAAGAAATTTACTAAGATTAAGAATACAGCCCTTTTAGAAATAGAGGTGCCTTCAGATTTTAAAAAATACCTTATCCCCAAAGGCTCAGTTGCTGTAGAGGGCATAAGTTTAACTATAGCTGAAGTTAAAAACAATTCTTTCAGGGTAAATATTATCCCTTATACTTTAGAGAATACTAATTTGAAGTATAAAAGAATTGGGTCTTTCTTAAATATAGAATTTGATTATTTAGGAAAGGTAGTTTTAGAAAAAGTTTCTAAACAGAAATTGAGTTATTTCGGGGGATAGCTCAGTTTGGTTTAGAGTGCAGCGTTCGGGACGCTGAGGTCGTGGGTTCAAGTCCCACTCCCCCGACCAGATGCGATATTCGTCAGTTTAGGCAGAATTCTACAGTGGTATTTTTTACTCTTTCTATTCACCTTCGGCAGACTGGAATAAAGGGAAGGAAAAAAGTTGCGTTTGCTCCACCCAGCTTCTGCGCGGGCAACACTAAGGAACTTCCTAATTTTTGCTTGACTGAATTTTGATTATAAATTATCATTATAGTAGATAGGATTGAGATAATACATTTTAACCTATCTATTATAATGGTATATCTGAGGTGAGAATATGTCAAGCAAAAATCCCATCTCCAAAATAGGAAAAAACATCAAAAGGATTAGGCAAGCAAAAGGCATTTCTCAGGATAGGTTGTCAAAGCGCGCAGATTTAGCACTAAATACAATTGTAAACATTGAATCAGGCGAAAATCCGAATCCAACAATAGAGACGCTTAAAAAAATAGCTGACGCTTTAGAAGTTTCAATTGAGGAGCTTTTAAAATAAATATGTCAACAGTAAAGACAATATCACAAGTAAAAATTCCAAAAACTTTTGAAACATCTCTCAATGGGGTGGATTTATCATTTGCTAACGTTAAGGAATATGAGAGGACAAAACATGTCCATCGCCTACATCCTTATTTAGGAAAATTTATCCCTCAATTAGTTGAAGTATTTTTAAAGCACTATTTTAAAAAAGGAGATTGGATTCTTGATCCATTTTTAGGATCTGGCACCACTTTAATCGAAGCCAATGCTTTAGGAATACACTCTGTAGGTATTGAGATTTCAGAATTTAATTGTCTTATTGCAAAAGTAAAAACCCAAAAATATGATATTCCTCTATTAGAAAAAGAAATTAAAGATATCCTTTTTAAGACAAAAAAATATAGCAATTGGCTTTCTAAAGGCCAATTTCAACTAACCTTTTTACAAGATTCTTTTAAAAGATATAAAACAGATAGCGAATATCTCAATACCTGGCTTTCAGATAGAGCTTTACAAGAAATTTTATTCTATAGAGAGCAAATAAAGAATTACAAATACAAAGAT
>JAGGWS010000010.1 GCA_021163425.1 Candidatus Omnitrophota bacterium | reverse complement strand
TCTATGCCAAATCTTAAAATATCCCTTCTTCTTATTAAAGGTTTATTCATTGAAAATTTACATAACTTGACACTTTATCTTGAAGAAATGGAAGGAGAAAATAGATGAATGTCAAATGTGAAGACACGGCCCTGTTATCGAGAAGGCTAATCAAAAAAGAAAGATATACCCATAAGGAAAGAATTAGCATCTATACCTTTATTGGGATGTTTTATGCTGGCATTAGAAAGATGGCGGTAGCGATACTCAAAAGAAAAAGCTAAATTTTCTCTGTAAAACCAGCTAAACCCAACCCCTGCTGTATCTACAAAATTAAACTGGGTAGATTGTTCCCGAGTATGCTGACTTATGTAAACTGGTCCTGCTCCAAATTTTATATAGGGCATAAATCTTTTATTCAAAGGAAAAGCATACTTCAACAGAAGCCCTAATCCAGCTTCTACATTATTATCAGGAGAAGTTACCACATTTAAAAAAGGCTCAAGTTGAAACTCTAAAATACCTTTAGTCCTTATGCCTATTTTTTCTGCTAAAGGTTTTAAATCAAAACCAAAACTTAACATTAAAGGAACTACTCGGTAGTCATCCTTTTCTCTTAAATCTCCAGAAAGCCAGCCAGATAAAAATTCAACTGAGTTCAAACTCTTAGCAAAGACTCTATTAAAAGGTAAAAAAATAATACCAAATAAACTAATTAAAACCAGACTCCTTCTCATAAAACCTCCTTTTTGAAGATTATATCAAAAATATCTGGAAAGACAAACGATTATTTTATTATAAAAGAAACCCTGCGGAAAAAGAATTTCTTATAAAGAGTGTCTTCCGGAAAAAATTTATAGTGAAGAAAATTTCAGGTCTTTTAAGTTTAAAATTCACCTCAGAAAAATTACAAGAAAAAAAGAAGACTTTTTCTTCAAATAGCAACCACTTCTTCTAACAAGAAGAATAAAAAGGTTTCCTTAAAAACATACTCTCTAAATATCTAACTAAGCTTTTCTATGTCTCCAGCTAAAACTCTGGTGATTATTCCTTCAGAATTTCTTACCAGTAAGGCTCCATCTGAGTCAATATCTAAAACTCTGGCTTCTATACTTTCTTTGTCAGGGAAAATTACCTTAACCCTTTTTCCACAAAGATAGGACAATCTCCTCCAATTATCAATGATTGTCCCTTCACCTCTTCTTTTAAAGGTTAAATATATCTTTTCTAACTCTTGCAAAATATATCTAAAAATTCTAACTCTTTCTATTTTTCTTCCCGCAAGAAGATATAAAGATGTAGCATTTTCAGGAAGTTCTCTCTTAGAAGTATTTATATTTAACCCACACCCCACTATAACAAAATTTACTCTGTCCTTCTCAGCATCTAACTCAGTGAGAATCCCTGCCACTTTCTTATCCTCTATTAAAATATCATTAGGCCACTTTATAGAGAGAGGGAGTTCCAGTTCTCTTTTTATTCCATTAACTAAACCTACTGCCGAAAGAAGACTTATTAAACCTATTTTAAAAGGAGAAATCTCTGGTCTTAAAATAAGAGAAAAATAAATTCCTTTAAACCGAGGAGAAACCCATTTCCTCCGAAGTCTTCCTCTTCCCTGAGTTTGATATTCAGCACAGACTAAACTACCTTCAGGAAGACCTTTCTTAGCTAATTCCCAGGCTATATCCATCGTAGAATCTACCTTTTCATAGTAAAAAAACTTCTTACCTATAAATTCAGTACTTAAATCCTCCTTTACCTCCCAGGAATATAGTCTATCCGGAACTGCTTCTAATCTATACCCTAAATGAGGCACAGCTAAAATTTCATATCCTAAACTTTTCAACTCCTGAATATGTTTCCACAAAGCCTGCCGGGTTAAACCTAATTTCTGAGCTAACTCTTCTCCGGAAACATAACTCTCACTTTTTTTAAAAAAATTAATAATCTCTACCCGCATCTTTAAATATTAAGATACTCCTCAATGGAAAGAAAGGAACCTGTGAAGTAAAGGAGCTTCAGGGTCAAAGAGGGCAATCATTCTTATATTGGCAAGACTGCCCAGGTGAAGAAGTCCATTATCATGGCTGACAAAAATTTCTGAGATATTAAAGTTATTATCTCTCTAAGAGAAGTTTTTCCGGCCAAAGAAACGGGATAAATACTAAAGCACTTCTATCCTTCTATTATTTTATATACTCTATCTTTAGGGTGAATTTTCTCTATAACTTTAATCCCTACAAAATCTCCAGCCTTTGCCTCCTCTACGTTTTGATGCTCTATCTGCATAGACTCAACTTTTTGAGTAAAATCGGTGTGAACTCCTTTTATGTGGATGTTATCTCCTACTTTCAAAGAATCTGCAAGCTCTATTATCCCCACAGAAATCTTACCAAAGTAATGAGTAATCTTGCCTATCTCTTTCTCTTGCATATTTACCTCCCTTCTTTACAAATAATATTTCTAAGAATTCTTTCCTTTAAAGTATCTATAAGCTTCTTCCTGGGAAAGATTAACTGCTGAGATGGGATAAGGTATAACTATGCCTTCTTCTTTGTATCTTTTATGAAGTCTCTTAATAAACTCGTGTTTTATCAAGTAATTATCTACAAATTCTTTTGCCCTCAAGATGACTGTAAAATCTATACTAAAATCATTGAAGGTATGATACCTTATAAAAGGCTTAAATTCAGGAACTCCTCCTTCAACTTCTTTCATTACTTCTTCAGCTACTTCAATAGTAACTCTCTCTACTTTCTCTAAATCCGATTCATAATGAACTCCTACCTGCACTAAAACTGCTAATTCCTGCTGAGGATAATAGTAGTTTAAAACCTTGGAATTTATAAGAAGCTTATTAGGTATCACCACTACATTATTGGGAAGCATCCTCACCCAGGTAGAACGCCAACCAACTTTCTCTACATAGCCCTCTTCTCCAGAATCTAACTTCACAAAGTGGCCTACTCTTATAGGCTTATCAATAATAATTTGTATCCCGGCAAAAAAATTCTCTAAGGTAGGCTGGAGAGCTAAAGCTACAGCCAAAGAACCTATCCCCAAAGAAGCCAAAACAGGTGTAATGGAAACACCAAAGCTATCTAAGAGTATCAATAGCCCTAAGCTGAAAACCACTAATCTTACTATCCCCTGAGTTATCCCTTTAGAAGTTTTTATAATCTCTATCTTAGAAGCATAATTTTCAATGAGATTTCTCAAAAGTTTATCTAAAAATAAGATTAAAGCTACTATAGCTGTAGCTTTAAAAGCCATATTAAAACCTTTAATAAGAGGAGTCTCTATAAGGATAAACTTAGAAATAAGAAACCCTCCACTTACGAATATAAGAAGAACTAAAGGAAGATTTAAAGAAGAAAGAAGTATATCATCTATTCTGGTTTGAGTCTTTTCAGCAAATTTCTCTATCCTAACATAGATTACCTTCTTAATCAGGAGGAGAAGACTTACCCAGATAAAATATAATGCCGGGATATACAACCAGGCAGGGACTTTAAAGCCAAGAATAATCAGATCTTTCATCTTAATATTAATACTTTTTTAAAATTTTATCACGGAGAAAGAATAATCACAAGATAAAAATACTTGAAGTCTATGGTTGGATATCCCCCAAAATTTTGAAAAGCCAATATTCTCAATAATTTTGAAAACTACAAATTTTACAAAAGAGATGCTTTGGGAAAAAGAAGGGCTGCAGAAATTTAAAAATGCTTGCACCTGTTTAATAAATTAATAAAATAATATAACTTAAACTATTATATGAAAATAACTTTAGCTAAACATACTGGTTTTTGTTTTGGAGTAAAGAGAGCCATTGAAAAAGCTTATCAGAGCCTTAGGCTTTATAAAGGCAAAAAGAAAGTCTATATGTTAGGAGAAATCGTCCACAACGAAGAAGTGGTAGAGAAGTTAAAGAGAAAAGGTCTGATTTCTATCTCTTCTTTAAAAGCCCTACCTCCTAAATCTCTGCTTATTCTTAAAGCCCACGGAACTGAAAAAAATATCTACCAAAAAATTAAGAAAAAAAATATAAAATCTTTAGACTTAACCTGTCCTCAAGTATTAAAAATTCACAGAAAAGCTCTTTCTCTCCAAAAAGAAGGCTACCGAATAATAATCTTTGGAGATAAAAACCATGCTGAAATAAAAGCTCTAACCAGCTATTTAAAAAACTTTATAGTGATTGAGAAAAAGAGGGATTTAAAAAACAAAGAACTCTCGGGAAAAATTGCTCTTTTACTGCAGTCCACTCAAAGTTTAGAAGAAAGTTTAGAAATCCTAAAAATTCTTAAAAAAATCAATCCCCGAACCCTGTTTATTAATACTATCTGTCCTGACACTCAACTCCGACAGAAAGAAGTAATCGAATTAAGTAAAAATAATGATAAGGTAATAGTGGCAGGTTCTAAAAAAAGCGCCAATACTAAAAGGTTATACAGGCTCTCTAAGAAATACAATAAAAAAACTTATTGGCTAAACAGACCAGAATCCATTAAAAAAAACAATTTTGAAAAAAAAGATAGAATTGCTATAATCTCTGGGGCTTCTACTCCCCAGGAGACTGTAGAAAATATTATCAAAAGATTAAAAAAATTGTATTCAGAATAAAATGTCTATCTGGAAGATAAAAGATAAAGAAGAAGGAAGTTTCTATGTAGAAAATCCTCACCACTATTCAGGAATATACTTTCCTTTAACCAATACTCAGGGAAAAATCTTCTCCTGGATATCTCCCTTCTTATCCGGAGATATAAAGACTTCCTTTAACAATTACCTAACTTATCCGGCTACTATCTTCGATATTAAAAATCCTTTTTCTGTGCGGAGTTTATGGCTTTATTTCAGTCCTGATAAAGTATTAAATTTATCTCCTCTCTGGCCTACTTCCGATAAGATAATTTTAGAAGCAGGTCCTTTGTGGTCCAAGATTATCCGGGAAAATAAAGAAGAAAAAATCTTAATAGAAATAATCAACTTTGTCCCTGAAAATACACCTTTAGAAATTATCTGGGTTAAAATTACTAATAAAGATTCTAAACCCAAAAGTTTTATCCCCATAAGTTCTATTCCTCTTTTCTGCAGGTCAGCTAACAACATCTTTGACCACCGTCATGTAACTTCTCTTTTAAATAGGGCTTTTATAAGTAGAAAAGGGATTATAGTTAAACCTACCCTCATCTTTGATGAAAAAGGCCACCAGGAAAACAAGACTTCCTATTTTGTTTTTGGCTTTACTGACCAATCAAACCTTCTTTTGGGAGTATTCTCCAACTTAGAAGAATTTACAGGGAGAGGAAACCTTTTTTATCCAGAAAGTGTATTTTCAAATAAGAAGCCCCAAATAAAAAAGACTGAAGCTGGCAAAGAAAATTTTGCGGGACTAAAGTTTAAAAGACAATCTTTAAACCCTCAGGAAACTCTAAACCTATTTTTAATAATGGGGATAACTGAAGCTAATCCCTATAAAATAGTTAAAAATCTCAATACTCCCCAAAAAATAATTAAAGCCTTCCAGGAAAGTAAAGATGCCTGGGCTAAACTATTTAAAAGAATCAACATAGATACTAAAGATAATAAATTTGATTTCTGGATTAACTGGGTAGGTCTACAACCTATCCTGAGAAAACTCTTTGGCTGCTCATTTTTAGCGCATTTTGACTACGGAAAAGGAGGAAGGGGTTTTAGAGATTTGTGGCAGGATTTATTAAACCTTACAATAACTTCTCCTCAGGACATAAAGAAAGAACTGATTAATAATTTCCGAAGCCTAAGAATAGACGGCTCTAATGCTACCATAATAACAAAAGAAGGAAACTTTATCTCTGACCGGAACAAAATAAGCAGAGTCTGGTCTGACCATGGAGTTTGGCCCTTTCTAACTCTAAAACCTTACCTGGATAGAACAGGAGACTACAAAATCCTTTTTAGCAAAGTAGAGTTTTTTAGAGACCACCAATTAAAAAGAGCTCAAGAAGTAGACATTAACTTCTTAAAAGAAGAAAAGCCAGATTACTTTTTAAGAGATAAATCAGGAAAAATCTACAAATCTACTATATTAGACCACCTCCTTATTCAGAATCTCGTCCCTTTCTTTAATGTAGGAAAGAAAGGAAATATAAAATTAGAAAATGCTGACTGGAATGATGCCTTAGATATGGCTGAAAAGTGGGGAGAAACAGTTGCCTTTAGCTGTATGTACACAAAAAATATTAAAGACTTAGCTGATTTATTAGAATATCTCCTTAAAGAAAAAAATATTAAAAAAATTGAACTTACAAAAGAAGTAAGAATCCTCCTGGACACTCTTTCTTCAAAAATAAACTACAACAATCCTCAGGAAAAAAGAAAACTTCTGGAAAAATACCTGGAAAAAACAAAAACCGCTGTTGAAGGAAAAGCTGTAGAGATAGACACAGCTTCTCTCATAAAAGACTTAAGAAGAAAAGCAAACTGGTTCAAAGAACACATAGAAAAAAAAGAGTGGCTTAGAGAACTGGGGTTTTTTAATGGTTATTACGATAACTCCTCTTCTAAAGTTGAAGGGGAAATCAAAAATAAAATAAGATTGCTTCTTCCTTCTCAGGCTTTTGCTATAATGAGCGGCATTTTCTCCAAAACCAGGACTAAAAAAATATGGGTAGCTATATCTAACTACTTAAAAGAAAAAGGCTTATATGCTTTCAGATTAAACACAGATTTTAAAGAATTAAAACTTAATTTAGGAAGAGCTTTTGGTTTCTCCTACGGAGATAAAGAGAATGGTTCTGTCTTCTCTCATATGAATGTAATGCTTGCCTACGGTTTATACAAACAAAATTTTGTAAAAGAAGGTTATAAGATTATAAACTCTTTATTTAAATTAGCCACTCACTCTAAATCCCAAATCTTACCCTGTATTCCTGAATACTTTAACTCAGAACATAAAGGTTTATATCCTTATCTTACAGGTTCAGCAAGCTGGCTTATCTACCTTTTAATAACTGAGGTTTTCGGGATAAAATTCAGGCAGGGAAAGTTTATAATTGAACCTAAATTTGTTAAAGAACAATTTAAAGAAAAAACTATTAGCCTCCAGATAAACCTCCAAGAAAAAAAAGTAAAAATTATTTATTTAAATCCTGAGAAAAAAGATTGGCCTGCTTACTCGATAAGAAAGATAAGAATAAACGGGAAACTTATATCCTTCCCCTACCCTTTAAGAAAAATAGAATTTCCCCTCTCTTCCCTTTCCAGGCTCCTTAATCTTTCTAATAATACTTTAGAAGTAGAAATAGGTTAATCTTAGTATTATTTGAGGATAAATTCTCAATTATTAATAATAGCCGTAACTTGACATTTTACTTTCAAAGTATTTTGTCACGTGTATAAGGGTAGCGGTAGGTCATTATCAGAGAAGATAGTCATATTTCAAATCAGGGATTTTAGTAACTACTGGTTCTTTATATCCTTTCTTAACTGCTTTTTTTAATACTTCAGCTAAAGTATTCCCACTGCTTATAACCTTATCTTCAGAAGTTAAAGCTACCCATTTATTTTGATATTTCTCAAAAAGTTTTGTTCTTTCTAAAACCATTTTTTTCTCCTTTCTTTTATAGTATACCATATTTTATCTATTTTATATTTATATGCAAGAATTTTTTTAGGTCCATAGTGTCAAGAAAATTGAAAATTGAAAATTGAAAATTGAAAATTTACATTAGGTATTAGGTTCTGGGTTTTGGGTACTGGGCATATCGGTTTCGTCTATCGTCTTTTCAAGTTCCTACGTTCCCACGTTCCCACGTTTACACGTTCACACGTTCCCACGTTTATACGTTTACACGTTCATACGTTCACACGTTCATACGTTCACACGTTTACACGTAGTTTCAAACAAAAATGTTGCAGAAGTATTGAAATTTACATAGCCGTAACTTGACATTTTACTTTCAAAGTATTTTGTCAAATTTTAAATCTTATTCAGAAAGAGAGAAATTCTTTATCTGCCAATCCTGAAGAATATGCTCGGAATTAAAAAAAAGATAAATCTTATCGGAAGAAAACCAGCTACTCTCCCCCCTCTTGTAAACCCACCTTTCCTGATTATCTTCAGGGATAACCACTACCGGAATAGGATAATCTTTAAGGAATTCTTTTTTAGATAAACCTTTCTTTAACTCTCCTCTTTCAATAGCTTCTTTTATCCTTAAAAAATTTTCAGTCTCCTTTTTTAAAGCCTTTTCTTTAAGTTTACAGGACTTGCCCAATTCTATCAAAGGCTTAAGAGAAGACAAACTCACACAACCAGTAAAGGAAATTAGCAAAATTCCTCCTAAAAATCTCAGCCTCATTCTAATTCTTCTAAAATAATTGTAAACCGTGGTGTTAAGCCATACTCTATAAAAATTAAAGCACTCTTCTTTCAATTCGTCAACTAAACTTTGCGTTCCCACGTTCACACGTTCCCACGTTCACACGTTCATACGTTCATACGTTTACACGTTCCCACGTTCACACGTTCCCACGTTCCCACGTTCATACGTTTACACGTTCCCACGTTCATACGTTTACACGTTCCCACGTTTATACGTTTACACGTTCCCACGTTTTCACGTAGTTTCAAACAAAAATGTTGCAGAAGTATTGAAATTTACATAGCCGTAACTTGACATTTTACTTTCAAAGTATTTTGTCAAGTTACAAGGGCATTCAGAAAAAATATAACAAAATTTATTGCGATAGCAATTAAAATTGTTAACATTTGATTTTGGGCTCAGGGTTAC
>JAGGWS010000017.1 GCA_021163425.1 Candidatus Omnitrophota bacterium | reverse complement strand
GGGATTAGTTACTCCTGCTAAAAGCACATTTGTATCAATAACTGGCAGTTGGGCATAATTATTTAAAAAATCATCCCATCTCATAGCAACAATTTAACACAATTGTTAACATAATGCAAGGGTCGTGGGTCGCGGTTCTGTCAACAAAAGTGTGTAAATTCATAAAGGCTATACCCTAAACAGCTTTCCTCAGCCAGGCCTTTTTTCACCAGATTATCACACCGACTACAATCTGAAGTAAGGTAATAAATTGCTCAGGGAGATTCTATTCTTAAGGGTCTGGCATAAAGCTGGCATATACCATAAAATAATTTAAAAATCAGGACCTGGCTCCGGTTCTGAAAAATCTCCTAATTAAAAGAATTATTCGCTGAACTTCTTTTTCTTTAAGAAAGGGGTGGATAGGCAGGGTCAGGATTTTTTTAGATACATTTATAGCGTTTCTCAATTTCCCCTTTACCTTACAATCTCTAAATGCCCTCATTTTACTAATAAGGACAGGATAATAAATTCTAGCATCTATTCCAGAGGAATTTAAAAAATTTAGAAGTTGGCCCCTTTTAGACGTAACTTTTATTGTATAAAGATGATAAACATGCCAAGAATCAGGTGGGTTATAAGGGGTTTTTATTTCTCTTATGTCTTTCAAACCCTGATTGTATTTTTCAGCTACTCTTCTCCTTAATCTGTTAAGTTTATCCACATATCTTAACTTTGCTAAAAGCACTGCCGCCTGAATTGAATCTAAGCGGGAATTATAACCAGTATGAACAGCATTATATCTTTTTAGCTGACCATGGTTTCTTAAAACTCTTATTAAATTTGCCAACCTTTTGTTATTAGTTGCTATTAGCCCCCCATCGCCAAAACAACCTAAGTTTTTGGAGGGGAAAAAACTAAACGCACCTAAATCACCAATTGTGCCCAGTTTTTTATTTTTATAGAGACTACCAAATGCCTGGGCTGTGTCTTCTAAAACAAACAGGTTGTATTCCTTTGCAATCCTTAAAATTTCACCCATATTACAGGCTAAACCGTATAGGTGCACAGGAAGTATCCCCACCGTGTTCTTTGTAACTGCCTTTTTTATCCAGAAGGGGTCTATATTAAAGGTATCAGGATCAATATCCACAAATACAGGGGTTGCACCACTTCTTATAATTGCTTCTGCTGTTGCGATAAAAGTTAAAGGCGTAGTAATAATCTCATCTCTTTTATCAAAATACTCTTTTCCTTTTATTTTTAATGCTAAGGCTCTTAAGGATAAGAGCAAAGCATCGGTTCCTGAAGCAACACCGATTGCGTGTTTGACTTCCAAATAGTTAGCTACCTTTTTTTCGAATTCAATTACCTTAGGACCCAGAACCCAGGCTTGAGTTTTAAGGCAATCCTTTAATTCTTTCTCAATATCATTTTTTAAAAAATTATACTCACCAGCTAAATCAACAATGGGTATTTTGAAATTACTTTTCATCTTCTCTTCCAGGCTCCTACCTCATTTACTAAAGAATTAAAACCAAATCCAAAAGAAAAGGATATACAGAATAATTTAAAGGTAGCAAGCCAGTCTATACTTTCTTCAATTTTTAGATGATACTGGGGAAAGATAAGGAGGGAAAAAACTATAGAAATTAAAAAAGCACCCAAGGCTTGAAAAAGGTATTTCTTTCTAAAAGAAGTTATCTTCCCCTGATATAATTTTCTAAAGAAAGGAAGTAACGTGCGCACAAGTATCCCCAAAAATATCCCTATAAGTTGAACGATTACACTCACTTAATACCCTTTCTAAATTTCTCCTGTAGTTTAATTATTTCCTCTGGATAATTACTTCTTAAAATGTTTCTATAATATAACCAAAAGATTTTGTCAAGTTATGCTTTTTTAGTAAAGAAAGCCAAAAAGCCATAAGGGGATTCTCTTTCTAAATCCCACAATTATATCATCTACCGCTAAAAAAGTATCTTGAGAGCCTTTAAACTTTTTCTCTTTACCTCCAACTTCAAATGATATTCCTTTACTATCTACAAAATCTACTTTATCAGAATAATATAGTTTTTTCAAAACTCCTACCTGATTAAGAAAGAATATCTCTCTAATGTTTCCCTTCTCTATACTAACACCTTTCTCTTGTTCAATAAGATAAAAAAGATTACTGTTTTCTAAATATATCTTTTGAGGTTTACGCAATAAGTTGAATCCTTTTGCCCGGGGATAGAGCAAAATAAATAATCCTGCTTTTTGAAGCTCCTCGATATAGGTATAAATATATTCCTTAGAAATTCCTAATTGTGAACTTATTCGGGAGATATTCGGAGCGAAAGGTTGAGATGTAGCTACAAGATAAAAAAGTTTTTTTAGACTATAGATTGTAGAGTGTTTAATATTAAAAAGTGAAGGTATATCTTCATAGAATATTTTTTCTATTACATTACCTAATTTATTATAAAACGAGTCAACTCCTTCTTTAAAAAAAGGGTAATAGCCATATTTTAGATATTCCCTGAAATATTTTAAAACAGGGATTTGGGAACTAACTTCATCTGCCAATTTTATATGTCCTTTTGGTAAATCCTTGAAATCAACAGGCTGAAATTGTTTATTCAGACGCAGAATTAAATATTCTCTGAAAGAAAGTCCTCTTAAATTATAAAAAACTGCTCTGCGAGAAAGGTCTCCTCTCCCTTTTAAAATACCTATACTTGAACTTCCTGAAAATATTATCTTTTTTTTAGGAAACGAATCATAAATATTCTTTAATTCTATCTGCCAATCAGGATATTTGTGAATCTCATCTGCAAGGAGAACTTTTCCTCCATACTTAAAAAACTCTTCGGCTATATTATATAAACCTCTGTTTATTACATTTATATTATCTGCAGAAAGATACAAACAATCCTGGGGCGTTTTAAAGTTCTGTAAATAATACTGCAAAAGTAAGGTGGTCTTTCCCACTCCTCTTGCCCCCGTAATCCCTATAAGATGATTATTCCAATTTATTTTTTTGAAAAGGTACCTTTTGTAAGGTAGCTTCTCTACTTCTTTGACAAGGGATAAATGGATTTCTATAAATTTTTCTATCATAAAGCCTCTGTTAGTATCGTAAAGTAAAGTTTACGCCTTTTAGTAAAATATGTCAAGTATAATTTACTATTTTTTTTCATAAACTGTGAAGTAATTATTACTGATACTTACCTTATCGTTTATTGGCTTCGGCTAGCCGTAACTTGACACTTTATTTTGAAAAGATTTTGTCAAGTTACAAGGGCATTTAGGAAAAATATAACAAAATTTATTGCTATAGCAATTAAATTTGTTAACATTTGATTTTTGGGCTGAGATTTTCTTATCAAAGGTTTTTCTTCTTTTCAACAAAAATTCTTAATATG
>JAGGWS010000007.1 GCA_021163425.1 Candidatus Omnitrophota bacterium | reverse complement strand
TATTGGACTAAACTTTCCCTCATAATCATAAACCTTACACTTAATATGCTCTTCTACAATATCCTTAATTTTAAACAAACCTTTATCAGTCAAAACTTTATTATTTCCAGTAAAACAATATGGACACCTAAAATTACATCCCTGGGTAAAAATTATACAGCTTATTTTGCCCGGATAATCAATAAGAGAAAATTTTTGAAAACCACCTATCTTCATCTTACCTTAAATACCTTCCTTAACCCAAACTCTTCCTGTTTTCCATCATTCCAGGAAGACACAGGTCTCAAATATCCTACCACTCTTGAGTAGACTTCACATTGACTTCCACATTCAGGACAGACTTTATATTCCCCACTTATATATCCATGCTGAGGGCAAATGGAAAATGTGGGAGTAATTGTAAAATAAGGTAAGTGATAATTATTACAGATATTTTTAACCAATTTCTTAACTATTTGAGGATTTTCTATTTTTTCTCCTATGAAGATATGTAAAGTTGTTCCTCCTGTATATTTCGACTGAATCTCATCTTGCAATTCTAAAGCCTCAAATATATCATCAGTAAAATTTACAGGAAGTTGAGTAGAATTAGTGTAAAAGGGCTGGGCTCCTTCTCTAAATTTAGACTCGTTTGCGCAAATAATTTCTGGATACTTCTTTTTGTCTAATTTACTCAGCCTGTAAGAACATCCCTCAGCAGGAGTAGCCTCTAAATTATAATTATTACCTGTTTCTTCCTGAAATTCTAAAAGTTTTTCTCTCATAAAATCCAAAACTTTCAATGCAAACTCTATTGCTCCCTTTGAGCCTAAATCCTTTTTTAAAAAATTTAAGCAGGCTTCATTCATTCCTACAAGACCAATTGTTGAAAAATGATTCTTCCAGTATTGGCCAAATCTTTTCTTTATATTTCTTAAATAAAACTTGGCATAAGGATATAAATCTCTCTCCGTTAAAATCTCTAAAATTTTCCTTTTTATTTCCAAGCTCTCTTTTGCCAACTCCATTAAATAACTCAGCCTCTGGAAAAATTCAGATTCTGTTTTTGACAAGTATCCAATTCTGGGCATATTTATAGTAACAACGCCAATTGACCCTGTTAATGGAGATGAACCAAATAATCCTCCTCCTCTTTTTTCTAACTTCCTGTTATCTATCCTTAACCGGCAGCAATTATGGGTGATATTTCCTAAAGAATGAACAAAATAGTGATTTTTATCTAATTCGATATCATAAAAATCTTGTTTATATGGTAAATGTTCTATTTCAATTGATTCTATCTTTACTAAAGCCAGTCCACTATTTAAAATCTTGATACTCTCCTCTGTATGTGCTTCTCTCCTATCTAGAGAGGATTTACATGGCATTACATTTTTATTATAAAAGGGTTTATCGCAAGAGGTTTTTACTAAGAACTGAGGAACTCTGTTATAAAGAGAATCAACTACAATATTTGTATATTTTGCACCTCTTCCTAATGTATGCTGGATTCTAATAACTTGAGAGTTTTCCCTTTTTCTATAAGTGCAATTAACTCCTGCAAGTGTCATCAAAATAACTAAGTCTCTTGCCAATCCTTCATCATTTATATGTATTTCTTTGCCTTTTTCGTAGCCATCTCCTCTGAAAAATCCTTCAAGAAATGCTTGAATTATACTTAAAGGACTATTAAGAATAATTTCGGGTATATTATTGTATTTTTCAATTCCTGTAGTAATCCACTCTTTAGCAATATCAGTTCGATACAAATAGCCTCGCAAGCTGTTTTTATATCTGGGATCTTGTATAAATTTTAATTCGTAATCATAAATATCTTGAACAAGTCTTTTAATGATTAATTGCTGTTGTTGATCAGTTGTATTAAAATTAAATTGTATCCCACGAATTCTTTTCTTTTCATATCGTGAGTCATATAAATAATTCCCATCAGCAACAAAAAATCCAACCAAATAACCCAATTTTTCATCCAATTTTTTTGTCCCAATCATCTGATAGTTTTGTTTAAATATATTCTGGGCTTTCCTCGTAGTTAATAAAATATCATTCTTTTCTAAATTCTTAGCCAATTTAGTCTTAATCCCATTCGGTGTATAAACAGCTACTAAGTGATTTTGAGAAATTCTCATCTCTTTTCCATCCATTGTTCTAACAGTAATTAAAATATCATCTTTTACCTTTAAAAATCTCTTAATCTTTACCCACTCTATCTGATAGTTTTCAGGGTTAAAAGAAAGAACCTCAATAACATTCTTTGCATCACTCCAACCATCTGAATCAAATTTTTTTACCTCACTTTCAACTAATTTCCCCACAGTTGTTTTGATTATTTTACCATTTTTCCTAATTACAATTTCTTCATCTGGGTGTAGGCACATACTCCTTGCATCCTCCGGTTTCATATCTGAATTAACAAAATTTGCAAAATAGGGGATTCCATATCTGGCAGTAATTTCCCAGAGCAGATTTAAATCTTTGCTATCCCAATCAAAATCTCTGGTAATATTGTAAGTGGGAATAGGAAAGGTAAAAGGTCTTCCTTTAGCATCTCCTTCACGCATTACTTCTAAAAATATTTTATTAAATAAATCCTGTTCTTTTTTAAACTCTTTATATGTTTTATTTTGAATTTTACCCCCAACTATTACTGGTTGGTTCGCTAAATGGGAAGGGCAGACTAAATCTAAAGTAACATTGGTAAAGGGGCTCTGAAAACCCACACGGGTATTTCCTGACCAAGCACAAGTCCCCTTTCTCCTCACAAAAACCACATGATTTGGAACTTCCACTGAATAAACATAACCTTGGTAAGAAATCTTTTTAAAATTAGCCTTTCCATCTTTCCCTCTATATTTTTTTGAAGTAAAGGTATAATATTGAGATACATTTTCAGCAATAATAAGATTTGGATAATTTTTGTTTGGATGAAGGCGTCTACTACCAATATAAATTTCTCTGTCCTTGCGCGTATAGTATCTTGGTGAATGTCCTACTTTTAAAATCAGCTCTCCAATATCATCTTGAAGTTTTTTTGAAGAGGTATAATATAACCTTCTTTTGCCAATTTTCATTCCATCTCCAAGATTGAAAGCATCTAAAAGAATTCTTAATTGGCGAGGCGAAAGTTTTTTAAATTCTTGAGGAATATATTTTGTGTAACAATCACCCAATTTTCTTAAATAACTCCAAAGCTGTTTGTCTAAAATTATAAATCTATCTTTTGTTTCTCTATATTCAAAGGGAAGCTTTTTGAGGATTTTTCGAATTTCTTTTTTAACTTTTGGTTTCACACAGATAATCCCTACCTCGTAGTTTCCTTCTTTTGCCTTTTTAGAATCTTCTTTTACTGCATACCCTTCAGCCAGATATATTCCCAAAAAGGCTAACCAATCATCCATTTTAATTTCCTTTTCTTTCCATCCCTTCTCTCTCTGATGATGTTTTTTATCAAATGGAGAGTAAAATTTCTTTTTCCCTTTTAGAGCTGGAAGGATAAATTTATCTTTTTCTTTTTCTTTCCATTGGGCTATCCTTAAAATCCAATCATTGTATTTCAATTCATCTGCCCTTACTATCTTTATCTTTCTTCCTTTCTCTGTTTGCCTTGAGACAATAATTTTATGATTTGGTGTAACTAATAAATCAAGATCATTGGTTTTAATATTAATCATTGGTCCCTTGTAGGCTACTTTAACTATATGGAAGGGTTTGTGGTATTCAAGATATTTTCCATCTTTCAGGGTAGCTATTTCATCATCTTTGGTAAGATCCTTAAATAATTTAAATCCCTCTTTAGTTAAAATCTCTGTTTTGTCATCATGGCAAGGAATATTTATATTAAAAAGAAATTCCTGCATAGCCTGTTTTACATCTTTATAACTTAACCTGTCATAATAAATAAAAGGACAAAGTAAAGTATCAAAATTAGAAAATGCTTGCGCGCCCGCAGCCTCACCCTGGAGTGTATAGAAAAAGTTTACCACCTGACCGAGTATAGAATGAAAATGTTTGGCTGGTTTTGATTCTATTTTAGAAGACACACCCCTAAACCCTTCGCATAATAAATCCTGTAAGTCCCACCCCACACAGTAGACGCTCAATATACCCAAATCATGGATATGAAAATCTCCTTCATTATGAGCATTTCTTATTTCCGGAGGATATATTTTGTTAAGCCAGTAGATTTTACTTACCTGTGAAGATATATAATTATTCAATCCCTGCAGGGAAAAATTCATATTACTGTTTTCTTTTACCTGCCAATCAATTTTATTCAAATAAGCATCAACCAAATCCACATTGAATTTTGAAGTGATTTCTCTTATTTTTGTATGCTGATCACGATAAATAATATAAGCTTTGGCTGTCTTTTTATAAGGAGAACTAATTAAAACCTCTTCTACAATATCCTGAATTTCTTCAACTGTGGGATAGCGATCTTTGAACACCTGCGAGGCTAAGTTTAAAACTCTAATGGTAAGTCTCTGTGCTACATCTTTTCCAAATTCTCCTGTTGCCTGACCTGCTTTAGTTATTGCCTGGAAAATTTTAGAAGAATCAAAACTCTGAATTCTTCCATCTCTTTTTATTATCTTCTCAAATACATTGCTTTGCATCCTGCACCTCCTCCTGTATTTAAAAAAGAAAGATATGCAACATTTCCTTTTAAAGCTATCTAAGATACTGCGAACCAATTATAAAATTATAAACAGCAATTAAATTATATAACACAATATTTTGTGTTGTCAAGTCTTTTTCTTCTATATATTGAGACTGCATCATAATTGCAAATCCGAGGTGTAATAAAATTTGGT
>JAGGWS010000070.1 GCA_021163425.1 Candidatus Omnitrophota bacterium | reverse complement strand
GATTAGGCCATATTTCAGTCTCTGCTCCTATAAATATCTCAGGAGAAATTGTTGAAACTACTCTTTTCATTATAAAACTTAAATCTAAAGGCAGGTAGAATATAAATACTCTGTCTTTGTAAAGTTTTTCTCCTAATTCTTTACCCTGAGAAGTAATAGTAGACAACAAAAGAGGATATTGGGGAAAATTCCTTTTTAAAGAATTTATTAATTCTTCTAAAGAAGCTACTTCTCCTACACTTACTGCATGAAGCCAAATTGGCTTTTTTTTATCTTGTAAATAGGAAGATAAATCAGGGGTTTGTAACCTTTTAAAAATCTCCTTATTAATCCTTCCTCTTAAAAAATACTTAAGTAAAAAATAAAAACTCGCTAAGATAAAGAGTAAATCGTAAAGAACAACAAGAATCTCTCTCATTTTTAAAAATTTACCAAACTAAAAAATTTACCCACTTTTAAACCTCTTTGCCCGGGGATGAGCTTTTTTATAAACTTCTTTTAGCCTATCTATAGTCAAATGAGTATATACCTGGGTAGTAGAAATACTGGAATGACCTAAGAGCTCTTGAACACTTCTTAAGTCTGCACCCCGGTTTAAAAGATGAGTAGCAAAGGAGTGTCGGAAAACGTGGGCGGAAATGTCCTCCTTAAAACCTAAGTACTTAATCTGTTTCTTAATAACCTTAAACACTCCTACTGGCGAAATCCTTTCCCCAAATCTATTTAGAAACAAAGCTTTTTGATTAGACTTTCTTACCTGCAAATACTCCCTAATTGCTTTTTGAGCAGTCTCACCTATTGGAAGAAGCCTCTCTTTCTTACCTTTACCCTTTACCTTAATTACTCCACTGATTAAATCTACATCTTCTACATCCAAACTTATAAGTTCAGACATCCTTATCCCTGAAGAATAAAGAAGCTCAAAAATAGCTTTATCTCTAATCTGAAGGAGGCTGCCTTGAGGAAGGCTATCTAAAAGCCTGCGCATATCTTCTTCAGTTAAAAATTTAGGAAGGTTCTTGTCTAACTTAGGATAAGGTATACTTAAAGCAGGATTGCTGTTTATAAAACCCTCCCTGAGGAGAAATTTAAAAAAACTCTTGAGAGTGGAAATCTTCCTGGCCTGAGTTTTCTTACTCAGACCTTTTTGAGAAAGAGAAGCAATAAACTTTCTAAAGATAAAGTAATCTATCTTATCAATAGGCCTATCTACGAATTTAGAAAAATCTAAAAGGTCTTTGCGATAACCAATAAGGGTATGGGAAGAATAATTTTTTTCTATCTCTAAATAATTAAGAAATTTCTCTATGTATCTTTTAAAATCAAGCATCTCTCTTAATTTTCAACAGAAGATAGCTTGAAAAAGTTTCTCTAAGGAAGTTTAGAGGTAGTGTATCTACATTTAGGAAACCTGGAACAACCATAGAAAAGCTGACCCCGTCTATTCCTTCTTTCTACAAGTTCACCTTCTTTACATTGAGGGCATTTTACTCCTGTGGTTAGAGGATAGGCATTCTTGCAACGGGGGTAATCAGAGCAACTTATGAATTTGCCCTTTTTAGAATATCTAATTACCATTTCTTTTCCACACTTATCACAAATTCTTCCAGCAAGCTCTACTGTTTTCTTCACTTTTTTCTCAGCAGATTCTATATTTTCCTTAAATTGAGGATAAAAGCCCTCTAATACCTTAACCCAGAGAATTTCTCCTTTTTCTACATAGTCTAAAGCTTCTTCCATTTTAGCAGTGAATTTCTCATCAAGAATATTAGGGAAAAACTCATTGAGAAGTTCAGTCACTTTTATTCCTAAATCCGTAGGTATAAAACTTCCCTTCTGTCTTCTCACATAATTTCTCCGCGCCAAAGTATAAATAATAGAGGCATAGGTTGAAGGCCTGCCAATGCCTTTCTCTTCTAAGGTTCTTACTAAAGAAGCATCATTAAACCTGGGAGGAGGTTGAGTCTCTTTTTCCTGAAGTTTTACCTCTACACACTTCAATAATTCCCCCTCCTTAAGGTCAGGCAAAGGTTCTTCTTTCACCTTTTCAGGATAAATCTTCAGGAAACCATCAAAGAGTATCCTATTTCCTGTAGCCAAGAAAGTATAATCTTCAAAATTTAAATTAATCTGGGTATTCTCTATCTGAGCTTCTTTCATAAAACAGGCTAAAAACCTCTTCCAAATTAAACTGTAAAGACTAAATTCTTCTTTAGAAAGAGATTCCTCTATCTTTTCAGGCACTCTTTCTATATTAGTAGGCCTTATAGCCTCGTGAGCTGCCTGAATAATCCCTTTAGATTTAAACTGGTATTCTTTCTCAGCTAAATAATCTTTAGAGTAATTCTCCTCAATAAAGGTTTTAGCCTGTTTTTTAGCCAGAGGAGAAACATGAAAAGAATCTGTCCTCATATAAGTAATGAGACCAGTTAAGCCCTCTTCCTTAACTTCTATACCTTCGTAAAGCCTTTGAGCTATAAGCATAGTTTTAGAGCTGGAATATTTAAATTGGCGAAAACCTTCCTGTTGAAGAGAAGAGGTAATAAATGGAGGCTGGGGTTTTCTCAAAGAAACTGTCTTCTTTACTTTGCTGACTAAAAACTCCTTACCCAGAATAAGGTCTTTAATTTCTTCAGCTTTTTCTTTATCTTCTAAAGTTATTTTTTTATTCTTTTCCTTAACCAAGCGGGCCTTAAATCTTAGTCCCTCCCTCTCAAAAATAGCCTCCAAAAGATAATATTTCTGGGGGATAAATTCTTGAATTTCTTTTTCTCTGTCTACTATAAACTTTAAAGCTACTGATTGCACTCTTCCTGCTGACAGACCCCTACAAACTTTTCTCCAGAGAAAAGGAGATAAAAAATAACCTACAATCCTATCCAGAATTCGACGAGCCTGTTGAGCTTCCACTTTGCGCAGGTCTAAACTGGAGGGATGAGAGAAAGCTTCTTTTATGGCAGATTTAGTTATTTCATGAAAGACTACTCTTAAAAATTCTTTCTTGCTGTCCTTAACATCAACCAAATTCTTAATATGCCAGGCAATAGCTTCTCCTTCTCTGTCAGGGTCAGTGGCTAAAAAAACTTTAGAAGCATCTTTTGCTTCTTTCTTAATCTTTTGAGCTATTTTTTCTCTTCCTTTTATAACTTTATAAGTAGGGATAAACCCTCTCTCTATATCTACTCCCAACTTATTCTTGGGTAAGTCTATAATATGACCCATTGAAGAAATAATCTTAAAAGAACCTGCCAAAAACCCTTTTATAGTCTTGGCTTTAGTGGGAGACTCTACTATCACTAAGGATTTTTTACTCATTTTTTCATATAAACTTTCCCGGGAAGTTCTTTAATCAAACCTTTAATTGTTAAAGAAAGTAAAACCTGATAAAGAGAGCTTCTTTCTAATTGGGACTGTTGAGAAAGAGTTTCTATGTCTTTGACTCCTTTATCTATCAGATTAAAAACTCTATTCTCTTTTTCAGAAAGATTTAAGGAAGTTTTTAAACTCTGGCGAGAACTACCCAATTCTATATTTAATTCTTCTAAGATATCCTCTACACAATCAACAAGTTTTGCTCCCTGTTTTATAAGTGAGTGAACCCCTTTACTCTGAGGAGAATTGTAACTTCCTGGCAAAGCAAAAATTTCTCTTCCCTGTTCTAAGGCAAAATTAGTAGTAATTAAAGCTCCACTCCTCTGAGTAGCCTCTACTACCAGGACTCCTAAAGAGAGTCCGCTGATTATCCTGTTTCTCCGAGGGAAGTTTTCCCGAAAAGGAGGCCTAGTTAAAGGAAACTCCGAAATCAAACACCCTCTCTCAATAATCTGGCTAGCTAAAGAGGCGTTCTCTTTAGGATAAATATTTAAAAGCCCACTTCCCAATACAGCTACAGTCTCTCCTCCTGCGGACAAAGCTCCTTTATGAGCAGAAGTATCTATGCCCCGGGCTAAACCCGAAACTACTACCAACCCCAAATAAGCTAAAGAGTAAGCAAACTTTTCTGCTGAAGAAAGTCCATAAAAAGAAGCTCTCCTTGAACCTACTATAGCCAGACATTTCTTACTTAAACACTCTTTTCTACCCTTGAGATAAAGAAGAAGAGGGGGATCATAAATCTCTGTTAATAAAGAAGGATACTCTCTATCTAAAATAGCCAAAATATCAATCTTTTCTTTTTCGATAAGTTTTAACTCAGTTAAGAATTCTGAAGAATTTCTTTTAGAGAAGACTTTTTCTCCTATGTTTTCTCCAAAGATAGTCTTCAACTCTTTAGCCTTTAGAGAAAAAACATCTTTAGGCTCATCTAACTTAGAAAGAAGCTCTTTAGCTTTTCCGGGGTTTAAGCCCTCAACCATATTTAATAAGATTAAAGCCTCTCTATTCTCCATTTTTAAAAACTTTTAATCTCTCTTTAGCTAATTTCTCAATTTTTTCTGCTACTTCTTCTACAGTTAAGTTAGAAGTATCTATATGATATTTTACTTTAGCATAGAATTTGGCTCTCCTTTCCAGAAGTTCTTTAATCTTTTCCTGAGGATCGACTACATTAAGCAGAGGTCGATGTGTAAATTTTTTTGTCCGCTCATAAATGACCTCTGGAGAAGCTTCCAGACATATACCTATACCGCTATTTTCTATTAAAGACAAGTTTTCTTCCTTCAATACCACTCCTCCTCCACAAGCTACTATTAACTTACTTTTTTGAGCCACTTCTTCTAAAATCCTGGTCTCTAAATCCCGGAAATAAGGCTCTCCTTTCTGGGAAAATATCTCTACTATTTTTAAGCCTTCTCTCTCTTCAATTAAATCATCTAAGTCTAAAAACTCCCAGCAAAGTCTCTGAGCAAGGAGCTTACCTGCTGAAGTCTTTCCCGTACCCATAAAACCTAGCAAATATATATTAGCCATACCTTATCTTCAGAGGTTAGAGACAGAATTATCCTACCTTTTAAGAAAAGGGTTGTCAACTCTCTTGTAAACTCCAGAGCATCAAGGGAAAGGGCACAAATATTACATTACCATGGTAGAAATCCCTTTCCGCCAGAGCAAATCTACCTTTGGTAGAAGAATTAGCCGGTATTTCTATAAAGGAGTAGATTGGGTTAAGTTTGCTCTTAAAAATAGATCCAGTTAATATAACACTTCAACTCATTTCCTCTTGTAAGTTCTAACTTTGTATGATAATCTATAGGACTAATTTAAAAAGAAATGTTAAGAAAAATAAGAAAAGGTGATATTAAAAAGGTCCTCTGGTTTTTAGTCATAGTAATTGTGCCGGCTTTTGTCTTCTGGGGCGCAAGCTATTTTATCAAAGCAAGAACCTCTTACCTGGGAAAGATATACGGGAAGAAAATCTCTCCTCAAGATTTTGAAGTTTTTCTTAAAAATATCCAGACTCTTTTGTTCTTTCAACTAGGAAGAGAAGCCTTATCAGGAATGCAGCTAAATCAATTAAAAACTTATGCCTGGCAAAGATTGCTCCTTATAGAAAAAGCCAAAAGAGAAAATATTGAGGTAACTGATGAAGAAGTTTTAAACTACATTAAAAGTTTTCCTCTTCTAATAAATAGGCAGCCTTCTTCTCTTAAAAAGAGATATCTTTCTATCCTTAAAAGGCTGGGAATTACCCCTGCCCAGTTTGAAGAATTCTTAAGAGACCTGATAAGGGCAGAAAAATTAAAAGAGAAGGTCTTAAAAGAGGTAAAAGTGACTGAAGAGGAAATAAGAGAAAGATTTAAAAGAGAAACTGAACAAGCAAAAGCTAAATATATTTTTATAGAATTTGAAAAACTTAAAGAAGAAATAAACCCTACTGAAGAAGAGTTAAAAAGTTTCTTTGAAGAAAATAAGGAAAAATTTAGAATTCCTCCTAAAGTAAAGATAAATTATCTTTTAATTAGCCCTTCTTATAAAGACCAGCTTAAGAAGATAGAAAAAGAATTTAAGAAAAAATCTTTGGAAGAGATAGCTAAGAAATTTAATTTAGAAATAGTAGAAACTGATTACTTTTCCATAGAAGACCCCATTAAAGGATTAGGGTGGCAAAAGGAAATAGCCATTAAATCTCTGGAGGCTGAAAAAAATAAAATTTATGGGCCATTTAAAATAGAAGAAGGTTTTATCTTCTTTAGTAAGATTGATGAAAAACCTTCTTACATTCCTGAGTTTAGCAAGGTAAAAGGAGAAGTCAAAGAAAGATTCAAAGAAAAAAAAGCTCATCAGAAAGCTAAAGAATTAGCCTCTAAAATAATCTCTGAAATAGAAGAAAAAAAATTAAAAGATTTAAGAGAAGCGTCTTCTTGCCAGGAAGCTATTCTCTCGGAGACCAAATTTTTTAAAAGGAAAGATTTTATAGAGAATATTGGCTTAGATATGAACTTTAAAAACATTATTTTCTCCTTACAACCAGGAGAAATTTATCTCCAGCCCTTAGAAATAAAGAAAGGCTTAGTAATAGTTCAACTCTTAGAAAAGAAAGGTATTGATGAAGAAAAATTTAAAGAAGAAAAGGAGAAATACAAAAATTTAATTCTTAATGAAAAAAGAGTAAAAGTTTTTTCTAATTTTATAATCCAGCTAATAAAAGAGAGTAAACTTACCCTTTCTAAATTCTAATCTTCAACAGTTATAGCCTCTACCGGACACTGAGAAGCTATATCTTTTAAATCACAGTTTTCACAGGAAGAATTTTTAACCTTAGCCACACCTTCATCAGAAAGCTCAAAACAATCAGGACAATTATTTACACACAAACCACAACCCACGCACTTAGATTCATCAATCACTACTTTAGCCATAAAATCCTCCTTACTTAAGTCGATAGTATTCTATATTTTTATCGGCAACCTTCTGAACTCTGGCTACTTCTTCTTGATTATTGACTATATGTCTGAATCTTCCCTGTAGTTTCAAATACTCCCCAACTGGTCTAGGCTTAGGAATCCTAAAAACCTTGGTTAACTTCCCATACTCATATTCTACCAAAGGATAAAGCCCACTCTCTACAGCTAACCTAGCTATCTCTAAAGTTAAGTCTGGCTCATACCTCCAGCCTAAAGGACAGGGACAATGAATCTGAAGATATTTTGGTCCTCTGACAGATAAAGATTTCTTAACCTTTCTTTGTAAATCCTGAGGATAACCTACAGAAGCTGAGGCTGAATAAGGAATATGGTGAGCTGCACATATCTCTACTAGGGGTTTCTTTAATTTAGGATTGCCTGTGGAGAATTTTCCTGAAGGAGAAGTAGTAGTATTAGCAGAAAAAGGGGTAAGGCCACTTCTTTGAATCCCAGTATTATGAACTACTAAACCGTTAGCAATAAAATTGTGTTCGTCTTCTACTCTTAAATCTAAAGTGGGAAGTTTACCCAAATAATTTATTTCTTTAACCTTCTCTACGGTAAAGTATTTATTGTCACAAAAGAAATTCCTGTATTTAGAGTGATGAGGCCACTTTTTGAAATCAGGCTTTTTCCTTCTACTTATACAAATATAACCAAAGGCTGTATCTTTTAATAATTCTCTATTAACAATCTTTTCTCCTTTATTTACCCCTTGCCAGTGAACCTTACCGCTCTTAAATCCACTTATATCCGCTAAGAGTTTAAGACGAGAAAGTAATTCAAAACTAGCTGAAACATATCTCCAACTTCCATTGTATTTATAACCATCAGAAGACATAAGACCTTCTATAAAAGCCTGTTTTTCCCTTAAAGGAAGAGTAAAAACCCAAGAAGGGATAGTTTTATTCTTTGCTCCCTTCTTAAACCCTAAGCGAGAAATAAACTTAGCTAAGTTTACAGAGTTTATATACACATACATTTCATCTTCTCTGAATTTACAACCGAAAAGCTTTTTATGAAGTTTAATAAATTCTTTTCTCTGAAAAGACTGCCTGGGTAAAGCAAAACCTACTTCTCCCTTTTCTTCCCTTACCCAACCATCTCCCAAATAAATTCCCAAGTATTTCATAAGAGAAGGACTGCTTTTCTCAGGAATTTTAACTGGATTCAAATTATTAACCTTATAGTCTCCCTTTTCTACTTTTTTGAAAGAAAACACATAAGACTTTTCTTCTCTAACTCTTTTCAAACTCACTAATTCATCGCCAGGTTTTAACTCATCTAGTCTTTTCCAGACAAATCCGTAAGCTTTGCCTCTGCCTGGTCTTTTTAAAACTAAGAAAGGGTGGTTGGGGGTAGCTTTTATATAATGATGCCGGGTTTTTAACTCGTAGATGGGTTGGATGCCATTATCAAATATACCTAAACATTTCTTATAAACAAGCTGGTAGTTCTTTAAATCAATGGCTGCTAGCTCTTCTCCTACTTCAATATCTAAAATCTTCTTAAGACCCTGCTTAGTTATAACTAAAGAATCTATAGTCAAACAATTCATATAAGCCTCATTATCGTAACAGACATATAAGATATCATGACCTCTCTCTAACATCCCGGAAAGTGCCTGAAGGCCAATATCCGCTGTTCCTCCATCTCCTCCCTGAGAAATAACCCTCACTTCCTCAATCTTCCCCAGGTATCTTAAAGCAGACTCTACTCCGCTTCCTACTGCTGCTGAATTTTCAAATAGAGAATGTATCCAGGGAATATTCCAGCTAGACTGAGGAGCTTTAGTGGAAAAAACTTCTAAACAACCGGTGGCATTAGTAACGATTGTATTCTTGCCTGCTGCGTCTACCACTAACCTGGCTGCTAAAGCCTGGCCACAACCGGCACAGGCGGTATGACCAGAAACAAAATTATGTTCTTCAAAATGTTTAGACACGAAACTCCTCCCAGAGCAATTCTTTGTTTAAATCCATAAAAATACAACTTGCTTTCTTTTCCTTCACCAATTCTATAACCCTTTGAATAGTCTTTTTAGTAATATCTCTGCCTCCCAAACCAGCTACAAATCCACTTATCTGAGGAGAACCCTTTTCTCCTGAGAAAAGAGCTGAAATTTCGGTATATAAAGGACCGTCAGAACCTAAGGAAACAGCTTTTTCTATAACTCCTACCTGAGAAGCTTGCTTTAAAATATTAAATACCTCTTCCTTGGGAAAAGGCCGGTAGGTTACTATTTTCAATAAACCTATTTTTTTACCCTTACTTCTCTCCTCGTCAATTACATCTTTAATGGTTCCGGCCACTGAGCCCATAGCCACTAAAATAACCTCAGCATCATCAGTCTTATAAGTTTCTACTAATCTTAAAGTCCTTCTTCCAAAAATGCTCTCAAACTCTGAACTAACCTGAGGAATTAACTTTAAAACATCATTAAGAGTCTCCTGAATAGCATAACGGGTTTCCATATATACTGTAGGGTCACCTAACAACCCCAGGCTCAAGGGATTATCTACATCTAATTTATAAGGAGGATTATAGGGTGGTAAAAATTTATCTACTTGCTCCTGCGAAGGTATATCTACAACTTCCATACCGTGAGTTAAGATATACCCGTCTATACAAACCATAACTGGCAGCATTATTCTGGGGTTTTCTCCAATTCTATAACCCTGAAGTATGAAATCTACTGCTTCCTGATGATTTTCAGCGTAAAACTGAATCCAGCCTGAATCTCTCAAAGTAATTGAATCCTGGTGGTCATTCCAGATATTAATAGGAGCAGATAAAGCTCTATTGGCACAAACAAGCATAACTGGAAGCCTCATCCCGGCAATATTAAATAGAACTTCACTCATCAGAATCAGCCCTTGAGAAGAAGTAGCGGTAAAAGACCTCACCCCAGAAGCTTCTGCCCCTAAGACTACAGAAGCTGCCGAATGTTCACTCTCTACATTTACAAATTCAGATTTTAATTCCCCCTCTGCTACAAATTGAGCTAATCCTTCTACAATGTGAGTCTGAGGAGTAATAGGATAAGCTGAAATTACTCCTGGCTTAGCTAATTTTACAGCTCTGGCTACTGCCTGCGAACCTTCAAGAAACTTCTTCATTTTTCCTCAGTTGCAGGAACCATTTCAATGTCCTTCTTAGGACAGATATAGGCACATAGACCGCAGCCTTTACAATAGTCGTAATCAGGACAGTAAGTATTTTTTTCTTTTCCCTCAATACAAGCTTCCGGACATACCAATTTACACAGACCACAGCCAATACAATTTTTCTGTAAAAACTTAGGCTTTTTGACTGAACACCAGGAACCAGTTTTATTATCTTTAGAGGAACCTGCTTTTGCTGCTAAAATACTGAACATTCTGTCTATTAGTTCGTTATTACTTTAGTATTTTGTTTTCTCAATAAACTTAGGAAAAATCTTAAACTACTCTATAGAAGAATAACCTTTTCTAACCGCCTCTAAATTCTTTTCTAAAACCTGAGGTTTATCTTTAAATCTTGCTTCTACTGCCTTTAAGATAGATTCTAATTTAACTTCCCCGCTTACTTTAGAAAAAGCCCCTAATAAGACCGTATTAGCAAAAGGTTTACCAATAACTTCCAAAGCTATTTTCTCTGCAGGAACTCTATAAACCTGAAAATCTTCTCCTTTATACTGGGAGGTATTCTCTCTTACTGCTAAAATTGCTTTAGCTTGACCCTTTAATCCTGAAAACACATTCTCAGACTCTATTAAAGTAGGGTCAATCACAATTATATAATCAGGCTCATAAACCTTGGAACGTAGCCTTATAGGCTTCTCATCAAATCTCAAAAAAGCATTCATAGCTGCTCCCATTCGAGCTGCTCCAAAGTGGGGAAAGGCATAAGCATACTTTCCTTCATAGAATAAAGCTTCGCCCAATATAGCTGCTGTAGTAATTGCACCTTGCCCGGCCCGGGCAAATATTTTAACTTCTTTCATACCTTAAAATACTTAAAAAGATAAAAGGAAAATATTTATAACACACCTGCATAGATAAATCAAGCAAAAATTTTAAGTGAGTTCCCATCTCCCCAGTTATCTAGCAAAGATTTAAAAAATATTTAAATTTTAATCTTCTTATCTTAAATTATTAGATAGAATAATCATTAAATTTTGAAGAAACTCCAGAAATTTTATCGTCCCCCAATTTAATTTCTGGTATACTAATAAATAGTCTACGAACCCTGAATAAGATTATGTTTTTTTCAATAATAATTCCCAGTTATAATCGTAAATATCTTCTCAAGATAGCTATAGAAT
>JAGGWS010000066.1 GCA_021163425.1 Candidatus Omnitrophota bacterium | reverse complement strand
TGATTTCTTGCAACTTAACACTTTACTTAATTACTTAAAACTTAATAAAGAATAGAGTATCTAGGGCTTTAAAAATAACGTTTGGATTTTGATACTATAAAATATCTTGAGGCCAGCCCATCTTAGAAGTAAATTTTTACTAGATTCAAAGCTTACAAGAAAAGTTAGAGTGTTTTTATTTAGTGGAAATAGAATATTCGGAGAATAAAAAATGGCGGGGACGATGGGATTTGAACCCACGATCACCGGATCGACAGTCCGGGGTCTTAAACCGGGCTAAACGACGTCCCCTAAGATTCAGTTTTAAGTCTTATATTTCTATATAACTCAATTGCTCTTAGAGCATTCTGGTGTGCCTTTTGCCAAACTTTTAACTTTTTATAACTTAAAGACTCCTGTAACCGCACTTGATTTCTTGCGACTTAATACCTTACTTAATTACTTAAAACTTAATACTTAGAACTATCTCAGTGGGCGGTAGAGGATTTGAACCTCTGACCTGTTGAATGTAAGTCAACCGCGCTCCCAACTGCGCCAACCGCCCAAATATATAATTTCAAATTAGCCAATTATAGATTACAAATTAATTTATAAAATTTGAAATTTATAATTGATAAATCTGTAATTTTGTTAACCTGGGCGATACAGGACTCTCCGCCAAAGGTGGATCCGCCTAAATAACTTTTATTAATGGGGCGGAGAACCTCTGACCTCTCCGACGTAACGTCGGGATGCACTCCAACTGCGCCAACCGCCCAGAAAATAACTTTCTCTGTGTTTAAGCCTTGATTTCAATAAATCAAATATGGGCGAAGCAGGATTCGAACCTGCGACCTTTGCGATGTAAGCGCAACGCTCTAACCAACTGAGCTATTCGCCCATCTTTCTATCCCTTTAATCCAACCCTTGATTTTGGACTGGAGTCGTGTATCAGAGATAATTATTCTAAAAGTACCTAAAGGTAAACTATCTCTCTTATTTTTGCTTGCTTTACTAATTGCAGTCTGTAATCTATGAAATTGCTTTAAAGGAATACCGCTTTCCTTAGACCAAAATCGCATTGCTTTTCTTCCATCTAAATGAGGGTGTAGATGAACACAGCCTCTAAATTTTGACTCAGGTATTTTGCAAATCTCCCTAAAAAATCGCATCATAAGTCTAATCATTGCTGGATTCGAGTTCCCAAAAATTACCATATTACGAGTCTTATTGTAGCCTTCAGCCCAATATAATACACTCCCTATAATTTTTAATGTATAAGAATTGCAATCTAAGGGAATCTCGTTAGCACTAGACTCTATAATACCATCTCGTATTCTTTGCCAAACTTGCTTTGGACCGTTGGGATGGTTTGCTGCTTTAGCCCGTCCTTTATCTTGATTAGACTTCAATCTCTCGATCTGCTCAGGTGTTAAAGAAATATCCCTAACTATAATAACACACAGAGTCAATTTATCAAAGAACTTTTAGAGAACGCGCTCCCAACTGCGCCAACCGCCCAGATTATCCTTTACGAATTATATCTTTTATTCTTAGCAAAGAACTGATAAATTCCCTTTCTATTTCTTCCAATTTCTCTTCAATATGAGAGATTGCTTGAGAAATAGCCGGAATTAAAATATACTCCAAGGCATTCACTCTCCTGCGAGTTCTTTTCAATTCTTCAGAAATAACCTCTAACTTCCTGTAGAGCTCTATTAACTTAAATAACCTATCTAAAACAACCCTTCTTCTTAAATAGACTCTATCCCAGCTCCCTGAGGAATTCTCCAGAAGATATTCTTTGTCCGAAAGTTCAAAGGTAAACGAAGAAAGAACCAGGTTAAAAACCTGCTCTCTTTTCTCCTCTATTTGCAAAGAGCCAACATCTTTAACTAAATTCTCATAAAAATCTTTAGAAACTTGAGCTCTGAATATTATAAAATCTTTTAAAAAATAGTCAACTTCTTGTAGATATTGTTTAAAAATACCGTTTAATTCTTTTATAGTCTTGTGGGCAGAAATTAAAAGTTTCTCTAATTTATCCTGAAGAAGGCTATGACCTCTCTTAGCAATAACCTCTCTTTTTTTAAGCTTTAGAAGTTGCATCCGGTTAGGATTAACCCTTAACTTCATAATACTTCTCTATAAATTTTGGCCTTATTCTTTTTAATTCCTCTTTAGGGAACATCCTTAAAAGTTGCCAGCCTAAATCTAAAGTCTTAATAATATTTCTCTCTTCAGTATCTTTCTGCCTTACAAACTCTTCTTCAAAACGGTCAGCAAATTTTAAATATATCTTATCTAAAGGATTTAAGGCTTCTTCTCCCAAAATCAAGGCAAGTTCTCTTACTTCTTTACCCTGAGCATAACAGGCAAATAACTGGTTTAAAACATCAGCGTGGTCTTCGCGAGTCTTTCCCTCGCCAATACCTTTGTCCTTTAAGCGGGAAAGAGAAGGTAAAACATCTACTGGTGGATAAATTCCCTTTTTGTGTAAAGCCCGAGATAAAATTGCCTGACCCTCAGTAATATATCCAGTGAGGTCAGGTATAGGATGGGTTTTGTCATCATCGGGCATAGTCAAAATAGGCATCATAGTAATTGAACCCTTCTTACCTTTAAGCCTTCCTGCCCGTTCATAGATTGTAGCTAAATCAGTATACATATATCCAGGATAACCTCTCCTTCCCGGAACTTCTTTACGGGCTGAAGAAATATTCCTCAAAGCCTCACAATAAAAGGTCATATCTACCAGAATTACTAAAACATGCATATCTAACTCAAAAGCTAAATATTCAGCACAGGTTAAAGCAAAACGGGGAGTAGAGATTCTTTCAATTACCGGGTCATTGGCTAAATTGATAAACAAGACTGCTCTCTCTAAAGCTCCAGTCTTTCTAAAATCTTCAATAAAGAAATTAGCCTCCTCAAAAGTTATCCCCATAGCTGAAAAAACTACTGAAAACTTTTCTTCCTTACCTAAAACTTTTGCTTGACGGGCAATTTGAACAGCTAACTGATTATGAGGAAGGCCTGAACCTGAAAAAATAGGAAGTTTCTGTCCTCTTACTAAAGGGTTCATCCCGTCAATAGAAGAAATACCGGTCTGGATAAATTCCTGAGGATAATCTCGGGCACAGGGGTTAATTGGCGAGCCGTTAATATCTAAGTATTTATTTACAGAAGGAAAAGGCAAACCATCTTTAGGTAAGCCCCTTCCCGAAAATATCCTTCCCAAAATATCTGGACTTACTCCAAATTCTTCAGTCTTTCCCAAAAATCTTACCCGTGAAGTCTTTGTATCTATGCCTTGAGTACCCTCAAATACTTGGATAATTGCCAAATCCTCCTGGGCATCTAAAACTTTTCCAAACCTTTTTTCTCCTGAAGATAAAATTACTTCAGCAAGTTCACTATACTTTACTCCTTCAATTTTTCTTACAATGAGTAAAGGACCCTGAACATTAGTTATGGTCTTATATTCCTTAAACATTTTTTATCTGGTTAGTTATCTCTTCCATCAATTTTAAGAAATTACCTTCTTCTTCCTTAAAATACTTCATCTGAGAAATTCTTGTTCTTACTTCTAAAGAAATAATCTTAGAAAAATCCTTGCCTTCTTCTAAAGCCTTGTGAGCTTCTTGATAAAATGTAAGGATTACTTTTAACATAAGATACTGGGTCTTTAAAAAAGTGTAAGTATCTTCGGGGTGGAAAGCATTCTGGTGTAAGAAGTCTTCTCTGATTGAACGGGCACACTCTAATTTTAATCTATCCTGAAAAGAGAGAGATTCAATTCCGATTAAGCGGGCAATTTCTTTAAGTTCGGCTTCTTCTTCTAAAAGGCGCATAGCTCCAACTCTTAAAGCAGGAAATTCTTCAGAAACATTTTTAACAAGATATTCTTCTAAATTTTGATGATAAAGAGAATAACTATTAAGCCAGTTAATTGCTGGAAAATGGCGGGCATTAGCTAAACTATCATCTAAACCCCAGAATACTTTTACTACTTTTAAGGTTGCTTGAACTACTGGGTCAGATAGGTCTCCTCCCGGAGGAGAAACCGCTCCAATAATGCTTAAAGCTCCCTTTCTTTGAGGAGAACCCAAACATTCTACCAAACCTGCTCGTTCATAAAATTCAGCCAATCTCAAAGGAAGATAAGCAGGATAACCTTCTTCTCCAGGCATCTCTTCCATCCTTCCAGAAATCTCCCTTAAAGCTTCAGCCCAGCGGGAAGTAGAATCAGCCATTAAAGCCACCGAATACCCCTGGTCTCGGAAATACTCAGCAATAGTTATTCCAGTATAGATTGAAGCTTCTCTAGCAGCTACCGGCATATTAGAAGTATTAGCAATTATCACAGTTCTCTCCATAAGAGGCCTTCCGGTGTGGGGGTCTTTTAAATGAGGAAAACTTAAAAGTAAATCAGCAGTCTCATTTCCTCTTTCTCCGCAAGCCACATAAACGATAATTTGAGCATCAGACCATTTAGCCAGCTGATGTTGAATTACTGTCTTCCCCGCCCCAAAGGGTCCAGGCACGCAGGCAGTTCCTCCTTTAGCTAC
>JAGGWS010000020.1 GCA_021163425.1 Candidatus Omnitrophota bacterium | reverse complement strand
TATTAGATTATTAAAGAGCACCCACTTCTCAGCACACATATAGCCATAGAATCTTGGAGAAATCAAGAGCCGAGATGGAAAATGGAAAGTGCTTATAGGGAGTTTGAGAGAGAGTGTGTGGGAGGAGATGAAATATTAACCTAATTACACTACAATTTCTTAATTTTAATATCCTGTAGTGTAAGAAGAAAACTCTCTATATCTTCTTTATACAAAGGAAATTCTTTTTTAGCTTTTTCCAGAACATTAAAAATCGCTTTTCTCCATCTTTTGGGTAAAGAATTAAATAATTTCTGTAAATATTTTTTCTCTACAATAGAAAATGTGCATATTGCTTGTTGTAAATCCTTTAATCCTTTTTCTATTTTTCTTCTACGAGAAACAATAAGTAACTTATGCAAACAGAAATTGGCAGGATTTGGGAGTTTAATTTTAATATCTCCTTCTTTTATAGTAATGGGATTATCTAATAACAAAGAAACAAACCTTAAAGGGATAGCAGTAATTCCTAACTTTTTTATTTTAATAACTCTTTGAATACCTTTGCCTTTCTGGGGAGCCAAAAATTCTATTTTTAAATCTTGATTCCACAAAAATAAATGTCCTTCTATAGTAAAATCTTTCTTAAAACCTAATTTCTCTAATTGCTCTATTAAATCTTTATGGTCTTCTCCTTTAAAAGGGTAAGGAATTAAAAAATCAATATCCTGAGTTCTTAGAGGGAAAGTCTTAGCACCTAAATGTTTTACATAAAGCTGAAAGCACCAGCTTCCTATAAGCTCTACTCCTTCTTCAAAAAGGTTATTTTTATAAAATATCTTTAAAATCTTTCTAACCGACTCAATCATCTCCTTTTTCTCTTCTCTGTCCTGTTAATTAACTCAATAGCCTCGTTTACTTTCTTCAACTCATTTAATAATATCTTCCTTTCCTTAATCTGTCTTATAAGGTCTTCAGGTTTATTTTTACCTAAATATTTATGGATTACTTTTTTACCTTTTCGATATTGAAGATAATAGTACTTTTTACCACAAATCATTCTTTCTTTAACACTACCCTTAGGTAGATTTTTAATTTTTCTCTCTATCTTCTTTTTGAGTTCAAGATAATACTTTTTACTTTCTTCTAAAATATTTCTTAATACTTTCATCAAAACCTCCTTACACTACATTATACCATAAAATTATAGATGTAGTGTAAATATTTATAAAGTTTTAAAAGATATAGACAAATCGGTAGCAGGGTGTATGGAGAGTAAAAGTAAAGCAAGGTATCTTTATCATTCCAATATTCTTAAGAATTTGAGAATAAAGAAAAGGATGTAAAAATTGAAGGTTTCTATTCCAATGTCCTTAAGAATTTGAGAATAGTGAGAATGGGGTTGGAAGATGTTCAATAAAATACTATTTTATTTATTAAAGGAGATGAGTTTTGAGTATAGCAAGAATAAGGAAGTGGATAAATCAGCGTATAGAGAATTTGAGGATGTGTGGAGAGAGATAAAAAATAATTTATTATATACCTAAATTAAACCTTTATCTCTCAAGATTTGATTGTAATCATCTCCTGAGATCGGGCAGCTACACAAATCATAAACTTGTCTAATATTATCTAATTTTAATTCTTTTTTCATTCTTTTAAGCAAAATGATATTATAAGTTTTATATTTACTACCATGAGAAGTATAGGTATACATTCCCGTCCTTTTACCATTATACTCATGGTAAAAATATTTATGATGTGTCTCTTCTTTCACAAAACCTTTACGGGGAAGATTTGATTCTATTATTCTTCGTTCGATTTGCATTATTTTTCTTCAATAAGCAAATTTTGATAAAGATTTTTTAATTTTAAAGCTTCTCCTGTAAGTTTGCTTGCATCAATATTTCTATAATATTCATAAAAATGTATAATATGTAAAGCTAAATCGTATAATGCTCCCTGCGGAGTAGTACCAGTCCCACATACTGCCAAATTCTCATTTTCCGCAAAAAACAAATCTTCTTCACGATATACCTTTACTGCTATAGGTTTAGATGTACAGAATCTTCTAGTCTCAATTTGCAATCGCCAAATAGGGGCAGAATAATATCTTCTGCTTTCAATAAAAACTTGCTTAGGGTCAATCGTAGAGGCCGTTTCTACTTTTGTGACTCGCGAGCTCGTATAGTCTGCTGGCATATACTCAAGTCTCTCTTTTATCTCATTATATGTATTCTCAATTATCGATGTTGTCATCATACCACCTCTCCCCGCATTAATTTTCTATACTCCTCAGTTATCAATTCCTCAAATAAATGTTTTGTATGATAATGACTTTCTTCAATATACTTATCTATTAAATTAAAATTCAAATCGCCTTCTTTAGCATAGTCAAAATCCAATATTATAACTTCTTGAGTGCAATCCTGGGAAATGGCTGGTTCAATACGTGTAGTAACACTACCCCCTTCAGTCTGAGAAACAAATATTATATTTATATTTTTGAAATCAGAAGGAATAGCACTTGGTAATTTTAAATTAATATTTAAGTAATGATTCAAAGGGATAATCTCCCCTTCACGAATAAATGGGATGATATTTATATATCTTAATCCTGTCCTATTAAGTTTCTTTATATTAAATAATTCTCCAAATATGGAGAGTAATTTCATTACTTCTTCTTTAAATACTTTAAATCCATCGTATTTCTTACAATATACTGAAATCTTGTTAATTGCCAACATGATACCATATGTTCCATCTTCTCGTTCAAACTTATATGGTTCCAACGCCATGGCCTTACCTTCGACTGCTCTTGGCACTAAAACCTTAGAATAAACATCTCTAACCTTCTCATAAAATCTGTCTCTTTTACATTCAACGGCTGGTTCTCCGGGAAATCTTATCTCAAAAACAGTTTCCACTAAAGGAGCATTTTTATATATCTCGTTCTTCCCCATTCATATACCTCCCATAGTTATTATATATTATCAACTTCTATCTTTCAATAATTTCTCTTATTTAAAATTTACCATATTTTTTAATTAGTATCTTAGAAATTTGTATCCTCGACTACCGTATATGTTGCAGATTGTTATCTGCCTTATTATGGAATGACGATCATCACCTGAAAAACAGAAAATCCACTGCTTCCGTTTTTCTTTAAATTGCTCTAAACTCATAGCCACATCTTTATATAACTATACGCTTAAAAGTAGTATTCTTGCTTTGAGCTGCTACCTGTTTAAAAGCTTTTTGCTGATTTTTGTCTCGTGCAGTATCAACAGAATCCTCGGTTTCGACTTCGTATATCTTCCTTTGTCGTCCTTTTATTCCAACAACATCGGGCCGAAATCCACGAATTGTATCAGGCTGCATATAACCAGGGATATCAGCTTTAACATCGAAACCTTGCTTTTTAAGCTTTCGAGCTATCGCACGCACTTCTGCATCATGTTTACTTTGACTCTTTCTTGACCGTGCCATCTCAACCTCCTCTTTTAATAAATCAACTATTAAGGCTTTTTCCATTGAGTTTGATTACCTGCTTTATTCCACAATTCCAGAACTTCTTCATATGTGGGAATTATTATATGATTATCTCCATCGTATAATCCTGTTATCCTATCTTTGTACCACATTGAATCATGGAAAAATCCCCAATATTTATTGTGATTAAAAACTGCGTATCCAAAAGAATATGAATATCCGAACCTTACACCCTCTCCAAACGTTCTTCCAAATTCTCCAAGCCAACCTAAAGCAGGAGCAGAAGCCCAACATTCAGCTTTTTCAAAAATAGTACACCCAAGCAAAAGAATTTCTTTTCCATATTTTTCTGTTCCTTTTATCGCCTTCATGATTTTATCTAATTCACATTCCTCAAATTCTTTTAAAGTAGTGTATGGCTTAACATCAACAAGAATTTCTGTATCACCTACGAGAATAAAATCGGGAATCCACCCATTGAGGTCATATGGTTCATATTCATATTTCCAGCCCAACAAGTCAAACATACAAGCCCACCGCGCCTCAAGGCGAGAGCGATACTTACGGTATCTCCAGTAAGTTATGATTCCTTTTACACCTTTAACCATTTTCAATATTCCCCATTCCTATATCATCTACTGCTTTGTGAAGTCCCTTTTGTTTTCTCCTCTATAGGTCTAGAGGTAAAAATATGGACTTTGTAAATCCAGAGGTTAGTATTAGCCAACTTCTGAGGTTCCTTTTGGGCCATTTGAAGAAGAGTTTTAGAAAGATAAATAGGTTTATTGAAGTCTTTTATAGTTACTCTTACCTTGCTCTTGGGAATGTTTTCTAAGTCGTTATCGTCAAACCAATCCTTGTCAATATCCTCAATTGAAAATCGCTCAGCTTCTCGGCTTTCAAAATATTTAATAAGTGGTTCGGCTGCCCAGAGGATGGAACGAATGAAGAAATACCAGATAAAATAGATTATCAAGCCAATAAATAAAAGAATTACTAATGAATTGGCCATTTAAAGCTAATTATACCATACTATTCTTGTCTGGAAAAAGTAGAATTTACTCATGCCTTACACAGATTTTTGGAAAATATCTTAATAAAACTAGGAGCGCAAAAGAGTTGTTGGACACGATACAATTATTCCAATATTCTTAAGAATATTGGAATAGTTAATTTACTTTGAGGAACTAAACTTCGATGGTTCAGGAGAATTAGTTTTTGGATATGGTAAGAATGAGAAGAAAGGGATAAATCAGGATATGAGTTTATTCTGAATTCTATGTGGTTCGGGGGAGTTTGAGAAGGTGTGAAAAGGAAGCAGAATTTCACTTTTGCGAAAAAGTGAAAAAGTTGATTCTCTAATAAGGTTAATTTATTCCAATATTCTTAAGAATATGAGAATAAAAGGTTAGCTACCATTGAACGTCTCGCCAGAGCCTTAAAAGTTAGACCATCCAAATTATTAGATT
>JAGGWS010000048.1 GCA_021163425.1 Candidatus Omnitrophota bacterium | reverse complement strand
CAGATGGGATATTTAGAATTCTGTTTAATACAAAATGGAGATGGCCCTGGAGAAAGAAAAAGCAAAATAACGAAAAACAGCTCCTCCTCTTTCCCTTACTAACTTAAAAATTTTGGGGAAACTCCAGTAACAAAGAGGTTGCCTAAATAAATAAAAGTGATATAATATCCCAATATGTGGAGCTTAAACTTAAGACTAAGTTTACTTCTGGTCTTATTTTTTGGCCTTATCTACGCAATAGTGGTAGTCTTCTCTTATTTATTAGGAATAACCAGTTTTGTCTTTTATGTAGTCTTGGCTTTATTTATAATGGCTTTTCAATACCTTATAGGACCTAAAATAGTAGAATGGACAATGAGAGTAAAATATGTAAGCAGAGAAGAAGCTCCCCAACTTTTTGAAATAGTAGAAAATCTTTCTAAAAAAGCTAAAATACCTACTCCTAAAATAGGGATATCTGCCTGGCATATCCCTAATGCCTTTGCTTTTGGAAGAAGCCTCAAAGATGGAAGAGTCTGTGTTACTCAAGCTATTCTCAATCTTCTAAACAAAGAAGAACTTTCTGCAGTCTTAGGTCATGAACTAAGCCACTTAAAAAATAGAGATGTTCTCTTTATTACCTTTCTTTCAGTAATTCCTTTGATTCTTTATAGAATTGCTTTTCACCTCTTATTTTTTGGAAGTTTTTCTCGACGCCGAGAATCTCAAGGTTATACCTTCCTTCTGGGAATTGGAGCTCTCCTTTTATATTTTATCAGTAATCTCCTGGTTCTCTATGCCTCCAGAATCAGAGAATATTTTGCTGATAGAGGTTCAGTAGAATTAGGGAATCATCCCTCAAGTTTAGCTTCTGCCTTATATAAACTGGTCTACGGCTCAGCTAAACTGCCCCGGGAGAATCTAAGAGAATTAGAAGGTGTTAAAGCCTTTTTTCTAAATGACATCTCTAAATCCCGAAGAGAAATTACAGAATTAGCCCAATTAGACTTAGATAAAAGCGGAACAATAGACCCTTACGAATTAAGGCAACTTCAGAAGAAAAAGATAAGATTAAGTTTTGCTGACAAGCTTTTAGAAACTATGAGCACCCATCCTAATATGCTTAAGAGAATAAAACAACTCTCTCTATATCAAAAATACTAAATCGGAAGTTTAATCTCTACTATACAAGGTGGACATAAGGCAAAAATAATTCAAAACTGAAGATACGAGCACAAGAAGGGGGTTTACAATATTTAAAATTAGAGGTATAATATTTCCCGAGGAGGAGAATTGTGAGAATAAGTAAGAAAAAGAAGAAAGAATTAATTGAGAAATTTAAAGCCCATCCTCAAGATACAGGCTCTGCCCAAGTGCAGATTGCCATCCTTACTGAAAGGATTAATAACCTTTCTGAGCATTTTAAAACCCACAAAAAAGACATCCATTCCCGCCGGGGTCTTCTTAGTCTAGTAGGAAGACGCCGCAGGCTTCTCAACTACCTTAAAAAGGAAGATCCGGAGAAATACCAGGAACTCATAAAAGAATTAAAACTGCGCAAATGACACCTTTACAAGTAAAAGTAAATACACCCTCAGGAGAGGTTGTCTTAGAGACTGGGAAGTTGGCTTCTCAGGCAAATGGAGCAGTAACTGTGCAGATGAAAGGAACAGTAGTCTTAGTTACTGCCTGTATGAGCAGAGAACCCCAGGACGCAGACTTCTTCCCTTTAACCGTAGATTACCAGGAAAAAACTTATGCTGCCGGTAAAATCCCCGGAGGTTTTTTTAAAAGAGAAGGAAAACCCAAAGAGATAGAAATACTTTCAGCCCGTGTAGTAGATAGGTCTATCCGACCTCTCTTTCCTTCCGAATTAAGAAACAGTGTACAGATAGTCTGTGTTGTCCTTTCTTCTGATGCCGAGAATGACCCCGACGTCTTAGCCATAAATGGGGCTTCAGCAGCCTTAACTATCTCCGACATTCCTTTTCAAGAACCTATAGGAGCAGTAAGAGTGGGAAGAGATTCTCAGGGATTTATAATTAACCCTACCTATGCTCAAAGAGAGGTGTCTCCTTTAGATATAATAGTAACTGCTAATAAGGAAAAAATCTTAATGATTGAAGCCAAAGCCGACCAGGAAAAAGAAGAAACCATTTTAGAAGCAATAAAATTTGCTCATAACTACATTAAGGATTTAATTACTGCCCAGCAAGAGCTAAGAAAAAAAGTAGGAAAAGAAAAAGTTGTCCCTCAACTTTCTAAAATTGAACCTTCAATCTTAGGTAATATTAAAGAAAAAATTACTCCTTTCTTAGAAGAACTCTATAAAAAAGAAACTAAAGAAGAAAGACTTCAATTGAGAAAAGAACTATTGGAAAAATTAAAAGAAAAAGAAGAACTTAAAGATATTGAAGAATCTCTCCTTAAACAGGGATTAGATAAGTTAGAAAAAGAGTTTGTAAGAAAAAAAATACTCACTGAAAGGATACGGCCTGACAAAAGAAAACCCGCAGAACTGAGGCCAATATGGTGTGAAGTAGGGGTGCTACCCCGGACTCATGGTTCAGCAATATTTACCCGGGGACAAACCCAGTCCTTAGCAGTAACTACCTTAGGAACCACTTCTGACGAACAGATGATTGAAGCTTTAGAAGGCCAAACCTTTAAACACTTTATGCTCCATTACAGCTTTCCTCCTTTTTCAGTAGGAGAAGTTTCTCCCTTAAGAGCTCCTTCCCGACGGGAAATAGGGCACGGTGCTTTAGCTGAAAAAGCCTTAGAAGCAGTTATCCCCAAAAAAGATAAATTCCCTTATACTATCAGAGTGGTCTCAGAAATATTAGAATCTAATGGTTCTTCCTCTATGGCTTCAGTATGTGCAGCTACCCTTTCTTTAATGGATGCTGGGGTCCCCATTCAAGAACCTGTAGCCGGGATAGCTTTAGGTCTTATAAAAGAAGGAGACCAACATCTTATTTTGGTAGATATCGCCGGTATAGAAGACCACTCTGGAGATATGGATTTTAAAATAGCCGGGACAAGAAAGGGGATAACTGCTATCCAGTTAGACCTTAAAATTTCAGGGATTGACTATTCCCTTATTCAAGAAGCTCTATCTAAAGCTTTAGAAGTCCGGCTTCAAATTTTAGAGAAGATGGTAAAAACTTTACCTAAACCCCGGCCTACTATTTCTGAATATGCTCCTAAAATAAAAACATTAAAAATTAATCCCGAAAAAATTGGAGAGTTAATTGGACCAGGAGGAAGAACGATAAGGAAAATAATTAACCAGGCAGGGGTTTCTGTAGATATAGACGATGAAAAAGGAGAAGTAACAATTTCAGCCGAGACCCCAGAAGCTCTGGAAAAAGGAATGAAAATGGTTGAAGAAGTAACTCAAGATTTAGAAGTAGGCAGGGTCTATACCGCTAAGGTTACCCGAATTACCAGTTTTGGTGCTTTCTGTGAAATTAAACCCGGCAAAATTGGTCTCCTTCATATCTCCGAAATTTCTCCTAACTTTGTTAAAAATGTCTCTGACTACCTGAAAGAAGGAGATATAATTAAAGTAAAAATCCTCCAGATAGACCAGCAAGGAAAAATTACCTTAAGCAAAAAACAGGCAGATGAAGAAAATAGGTAAAGGAATAACCTGCCTTTCCCTCTTCAGTTTAAGCGTCATCTTAACTTTAGCCCTTCTTTCTTTCCAAAAAGAAGATTTTTCTTTATATACCTCTCACCCCAATTACCCTCCTAAAAACTTAATTGGGATATTCGGTCTTTACTTAGGAGGTGGGCTCATTTTTCTTCTGGGAAAATATAGTCCTTATTTAATAGTATTGGCCTTAATTCTTGCTGGATTAAGAACAGCTAATATCTTAAAAACTCCCCGACCTTTAGAAAGCACCTTTACTCTAATAATAGCCCTTATTATAACTCTACTTTCTTTTTCTTTACTATTTTCTTTACCTTACTTTCAAAAAGAAGGCTCTTTAAGTTTTGAAAAAGGGGGGCTCATAGGTTATATAATCTCAATGTTCTTAAGTAAATACTTAGGAATAACTGGTGCTTTTATAATCGGAGGAATATTTTTTCTGAGTGGAGTTCTTATTTTAGAAGGAGAGGCTATTTTAAAGCTTTTTAAAAATATCTCTAACTATCTTAAAAAGATATACTCTAACTACAAAGAAAAAAAAGTTACCCTAAAAAAGATAGATAGAGAACTAAAAAAACCAAGGATAAAATTTAAACTAACTCCCTCAACTCCTGACTTAATATCAGTAAAGAAGAAAAAAGCACCCCCTAAAAAAAATATTATCCTTACGAAACCTTCTTCTCAAGAAAACCTGCCTACTTTAACAAAAACCAGAGATGGTTTTCAACTCCCTCCTCCTTCACTTCTTAAAAAGCCTCCTCCGGTAGATGTAAGAAAGTTAAAAGAAGATATAGAATTAAACTCTAGAAACCTCAAAGAAACCCTTACTGACTTCGGCATTGAAGCCAGAATAGTAAACGTAGAAAAAGGACCGGTTGTAACTCTCTACGAACTGGAATTAGCTCCGGGGACAAAAATTACTAAAATCTCCTCTTTAGCTGACGACATAGCTCTGGCTTTAAAATCGAGCCAGGTAAGAATAGTGGCTCCTCTTCCCGGAAAAGGAACTGTAGGGGTGGAAGTTCCTAATAGCTTTGCTCACATTGTCTACTTGAGAGAAGTTATAGAATCTAAAGAATTTACAACCAGTAAATCTAAACTTACTTTGGGGATTGGAAAAAATACCCAAGGGCTCCCCTTAGTTGCTGACTTAAAAGAAATGCCCCATCTTCTAATTGCCGGAACTACCGGCTCAGGAAAAACTGTCTGTGTTAACTCCCTTATATGTTCAATACTTTTCAAGGCAACTCCTGAAGAAGCAAAATTTATTCTTATCGACCCTAAAATGGTAGAACTAGCCCAATTCTCAGAAATACCTCATCTACTCTGCCCAATTATCTCTGAACCTAAGAAAGCAAAAAGTGTACTCTTATGGGCTACTGAAGAGATGGAAAAAAGATACAACCTCTTAGCTGAAGAAGGTACCCGTAATATTGACCTTTATAATCTGCGCAAAAATAAAGAAGAAAGACTCCCTTTTATAGTAATAGTAATTGATGAATTGGCAGATTTAATGGTGGTAGCTCGCGATGAGATAGAAACCGCTATATTAAGACTATCTCAACTTTCCCGAGCTGTAGGCATCCATCTTATATTAGCCACCCAGAGACCTTCAGTAGATGTAATTACTGGGGTAATAAAAGCTAATTTTCCTGCCCGGATATCTTTTAAAGTCGCCTCTAAGATTGATTCACGCACTGTCTTGGACATTGTAGGAGCAGAAAAACTTTTAGGCCGAGGCGACCTCTTGTTCATAAAACCAGGGATGGTAAAGCTCATAAGAGCTCAGGGCTGTTTCTTAAACGAAGAAGACTTAGAGACTTTAGTAAATTTTATAAAGAACCAGGCTAAACCTACCTACAACCAAGAAATATTAGAGCTTCAGAAAAAACCTAAAATAACTTTAGAAAAAGATGAACTCTTAGACGAAGCTATAAAAGTAGTTTTAGAAGCCAATCAGGCTTCAGCCTCTATTCTCCAGAGAAGACTAAGGGTAGGTTATACCAGGGCTGCCCGGCTCTTAGACCTTATGGAACAGGAAGGTATAGTAGGTCCTTTCCAGGGAAGTAAACCTCGGCTAATTCTAGTAGACCGAGAAGATTACCTTAAAAAATACCAGCAAGGAAAAGAATAATTATTATGGAAATACATCAAATATGCAAAATCTTAAAAGAAACGAGAAAAGAAAAGAAAATAACCCTTGAAAAAGCCTCTCAACTTACTAAACTCACTCCCCTGATAATTAAAAAAATAGAAGAAGCTGATAATTTAGAAAGTATGAACCAGTTTTATCTTAAGGGATTCTTAAAGATTTATGCTACTTCTTTAGGAAGAAAAGACTTAATAGAAAAAATTGAAAAGTGCTTTTTAAAAACGCCTCCTCCTTCCAAAAAAACTATAAAGAGAGAGAACCTCCAAAAACTAAAAAAACAGAAGAACTTAGCGGGCTCTGGCCTTCTTCAAAAAAAGTTAAAAAT
>JAGGWS010000029.1 GCA_021163425.1 Candidatus Omnitrophota bacterium | reverse complement strand
TACTAAAACTAAGTGTTTTAAAAAGGAAAGGTTAAAAACAGAAGAAAGCTTTTTAACTATTAAGGGAAAAACTAAATAAATTAATCCTAAAAAAAGAGAAAAATCCTTAGTAAAAAAGTAATTTAACAATAAGATTAAACTAATTACTGAAAGAAGAAGATAGTAATCTAAAAGGTAAGATATAGATAAAATTCCCAAGAGAAAAAAATCTATTTCCCAAAGTTGAGGAAGGTCAAGATATTGAAAGATATAGAGAAAAAAAAAGATTCCTAATAATTTAATTTCCTTCTGAGACAACATCTTCTTCTCTCTTCAAGATAAATACTTCTTTTAAATTAGCAAAATCTAAATAGGGTTTTACAAAAACATCTTTGGTAAGAAAAGAAGCCTCACTCCTTACTGAAGATACTTCTCCTACCTTAATCTCTAAAGACTCCCCCGAAGAAACAGGAATATTAATGACGTCTTTGACTCTTATTTCAAAATCGTAAGGAACATATTCTAACTTTGCTCCTTCATAGAGAGCCCCTCTCAAAAGAACATTTAAACCCTTACAATTTACTATAATCTTAAATTCGGGGTCGGTTAAAAGTCTTACCCAAGAAACAGAATCTTCCACCCTCTCTATCTTTCCTACCAGGTTAGCAGCAAAATCTACTACCAGATTATTCTCTTTAATCTGGGAATCTCTACCTTTGTCTAACAAAAAAGTTCTCTGCCAGGAAAAAGGACTCTTACCTATTATCTGGGCTGGGATGAGTTCTTCTTTATATCTATTTTTAAGCTCTAACATTTTTTTTAATCTCTCATTTTCCTGAATTAATTCTTCCTGAGAAGAAAGAGAACTTTTCAACTTAAAAATCTCTTTTTTAAGTTCTAAATTCTCTTTAATTAATTCTTGATTTGTCCTTAAGCTTTCAAAATAGGATAAATTTTTAACTAACCCTTTCAAAAGGAAGTTAAGAGAAAAAATTAAGAAAAGCCCACAGACTAAATAAAGACCTAGAGAGTATATTTTTGGAGATTTAGGAAGACGAAGCAAGAGAGATCTTCTTTATGTATCTTATCTCTTCTAAAACTTTTCCTGCTCCTAAGGCGACTGCAGTGAGAGGGTCATCAGCGATTAATACCGGTAAACCGGTCTCTTCGGCTATAAGTTTATCTAAACCCTTAAGAAGAGAACCTCCCCCACACATAACTACCCCTCTCTCAATCAAGTCAGCAGAAAGTTCAGGAGGGGTTCTCTCTAAAGTCAACTTGGTAGCTTCTACTACCTCTCTTATCGGTGAATCTAAAGCCTGCCTTATCTCTTCAGAATTAACCTTAACTAACTTGGGTAATCCAGTTATCAAATCTCTTCCTCTCACCTCTATAATAAGCTCCTCCTCTAAAGGATAAGCTGAACCTATCTTAATTTTTATTTCTTCTGCAGTCCTTTCTCCAATCATTAAATTATAACTTTTTTTCATATATTCAATAATAGCTTCATCCATTTCATCCCCACCTATTCGGATACAACGGGCAAATACTATCCCTGCTAAAGAAATCACCGCTATCTCAGTGGTACCTCCTCCAATATCAATAACCATATTTCCCTGCGGCTCTTCAATAGGAAGACCTACTCCAATAGCCGCAGCAATTGGCTCTTCTATCAGAAATACTTCTCTTGCGCCAGCCCGGTAAGCTGAATCTTTAACTGCTCGCCTTTCTACCTCGGTAATCCCCGAAGGAACAGAAATAACCATACGGGGACTGAACTTACCGAATCTCTTAACCTGTACTTTCTTTATAAAATACCTGAGCATCTTCTCAGTAATTTCAAAATCAGCAATTACTCCATCTTTTAGGGGCCGCATAGCAATTATACTTCCCGGAGTTTTTCCTAACATTCTTTTTGCTTCTTCGCCTACTGCTAAAACATTGTTAGTTCCTTTCTGGATAGCTACTACTGAAGGTTCACACAAAACAATACCTTCTCCCCGGGCATAGACTAAAGTGGTAGCCGTGCCTAAATCTATACCAATATCGTTAGAAAAGAGCCTGAAGAAATCTAAGAAACGTTCTCTTAAATTCTTTAGAGCTTTCATAAGATTTATAAAATAATAACAAACAGACTCTCTTTTGTCAAACAAAAAGGTTAAATAAAGCCTCTTTATAAAACCCTTTTCTCTCTAAGCTTCTAGAAAGGCTCTTAAAAAAGTAATATTTTCAAGGAAAAATTAAATAGTGAAAGGTAGCCTTTTTATCTTTTATAATTTTGATATATCTCTTCTAAAATCATTTCTACCTTATAGCTGAGATTAAACGAAGGGTAATCTTTCCTGAACTTAGAATTGTCAGTTATCCACCAAATATGGTCTCCTTTACGGGGAGAGTCTAGATAGCAAAATCTGAATTTTTTCTTAGCAATTTTTTCTACCAGTTCAATTGCTTCTAATATAGAAATATTAGAATACCTCCCTCCTCCCAGATTATAAACTTCGCCATATTTAGGATTAAGGTAAAAATAATAAAAAGCAGTTACCAAATCATAAGCATGAATATTATCTCTTACCTGTTTACCTTTGTAGCCATAAATTGTATACTCTTTATTGTAAACCGCACATTTAACCAAATAAGATAAGAAGCCATGAAGTTCGGCAGGTTTATGATAAGGTCCGCTAATACAACCCAGTCTAAAAACTCCTGTCTTTAGACCAAAATACCGACCATACTCTTGAACTAAGATGTCTGCAGAAAGTTTATCCGCGCCAAATATACTGTGAAGAGTACTATCAATAGAAAAATTTTCATCTATACCCTGATAATAAGGGTCATTTGCAGATAAATCATATCTTTTATCTAACTCTAAAAAAGAAAAACTATTTACCCGGTCTCCATAAACCTTATTAGTAGAAGTAAAGATAAATACTCCACCAGGAGAATACTTTCTAAAGTTTTCTAAAATATTTAAGGTAGCAAAGGTATTTACCTCAAAATCTATCAAAGGATAGTTTTTAGCCCAATCATGAGAAGGTTGAGAAGCTGTATGAATTATTAAATCAAACTTATATTCCTTAAACAGCTTCTTTAAATCCTCTCTATTCCTTATATCCAAGTCAAAGTGGAGATAATCTTTAACCTCCTCAATAAGTTTAAATTTATTCTCTTTCACAGAAGCAGAATCTCCAAAGAAAAACTGACGCAAATCATTATCTATCCCAATTACTCTAAATCCTTTTTTAGAAAAAAATCTTACACACTCTGAACCCACTAAACCACAGGAACCTGTAATCAAGGCAGTTTTTTTCATTCTTTAAAAATAATTTCTTTAATCCTGCTTACTAGGTAGAAGACTTCTTCTTAATGCTTTAATTTAGTTATCTCAATCTGTCTTTAAAGTAGGCTATAGTTCTAGTCAAGCCTTCTTCTAAAGAAACTTCTGGCTGCCAGCCTAAAATTTTTTTAGCTTTAGTAATATCGGGCTTTCTCCTCTTGGGGTCATCTTCAGGTAAAGGAAAAAATCTTATTGGAGAAGAAGATTGAGTGAGAGAAATTATCTTCCGGGCTAAATCAATTATCTTAAACTCTTGAGGGTTCCCCAGATTAAGAGGTTGTTGGTAATCTGTCTCGGTAAGTGCTAAGATGCCTCTTATTAAATCGTCAATATAACAAAAAGAACGGGTTTGTTTTCCTCCTCCATAAACTGTTAAAGGTTCACCTTTTAAAGCCTGGACAATAAAATTAGAAATTACTCTTCCGTCATCTGTTTTCATACTGGGACCAAAAGTATTAAAAATACGGATTACTCTTACGGAAAGATTATGACTTCTTTTATAAGCATAAGTTAAAGCTTCAGCTGCCCGCTTGGATTCATCATAACAGGAACGCAGACCAACAATATTTACATTCCCGTTATATTCTTCAGGCTGGGGATGAATCTGAGGGTTTCCATAAACCTCACTGGTAGAAGCAAGAAAAAACTTAGCTTTCTTAGCCTTAGCTATTCCTAAACAATTATAAGTCCCTAAAAGCCCACTTTTTAAAGTCTTTATAGGATAATTAAGATAATGCTTAGGAGAGGCTAAAGAAGCAAAATGGAAAACCCAGTCTAAACCTTCATCTAAATAAAGAGGTTCAGATATATCGTGCTCAATCAACTTAAAATTATCTTTATCTAAAAGAGGTTTTATGTTTTCTTTTGAACCGGTAATAAAATTATCTACACAGATAACAAAATCTTTTCTCTCTACAAAAACCCGACATAAATGAGAACCAATAAACCCTGCTCCTCCGGTAACTAAGATATTCATTCTCTAAATTTTTTTTCAAACCAATCTACAGTCCTTTTTAAACCTTCCTGAAACCCTACCTTAGGCTCCCAGCCTAAAAGTTCACTGGCTTTAGAAATATCAGCATGAGTCTTTCTCACATCTCCTGTTCGGGGAGGTAAATAAACATACTCAGCTTCTTTGCCTATTATCCTCTTAAGAGAACTAAATAAGCAGTTTACTGAATAAGGCTTACCTGCACCAATATTAAAGACTTCTCCCTTTATACCTTCTTTCACTAAGGCTAAGATATTTGCTTCTACTACATTATCTATATAGGTAAAATCTCTTTCCTGTTGACCATCTCCATAAATAGGCACAACCTCTCCTTTCAAAATAGAAGTTATAAATTTAGGAACAACTACTGCGTATTGACTTTCTAAAGACTGACGCGGACCAAAAACATTAAAATATCTTAAAGAAACCACCTCTAAATTGTAGAGTTTAGTAAAAAGATAGGCATAATATTCACCAAAAAGTTTAGTTACTGCATAAGGAGAAATGGGCTTGGGAGAATCTTCTTCTTTTTCCGGAAAATCAGACCTTTCTCCATAAACAGAACTGGAAGAAGCATAGACTATTCTCTTTATCCCTTTTTCTTTAGCCTTTAAAAAAAGCTTTAAAGTTCCTCCTACATTTACCTCATTATATTTTAAAGGGTCAACTACTGACTTAGGGACACTCCTTAAAGCTGCCTGATGAGAAATAAATTCTACTCCCTCTAAAGCTTCATCCAAAGCTTGCTCGTCTCTTAAATCTTTCTGGAGAAACCTTATCTTATTTAAATTATGAGAAATATTTTCTATCTTGCCGGTTTCTAAATTATCTAATACTACAACTTCTGCTTCTAAACTAAGGAGTTTATCTACTATATGAGAACCAATAAACCCCGCTCCTCCAGTGACTAAAACTCTTTTTTTTCTTAGACTTTTTAACATCACAACCTCTCTACATTAGGAAAATCTTTCTTATAGACATTTCTGGTATCAAAGATTAATCGAGAGTTTTTTCTTAAAAATTTATAGTTTAATCTGCTATGGTCAGTAACTAAAAGTAAACAATCATATTTTTTAAGAGTAGTTTTATTAAGAGAAACCCTTCTTAAATTTATGTCATTTATTTTTAAATAAGGAATTAAAGGGTCATAATAACTAACTTTAAAATTCTCCTTCTCCAATAGTTTAATTATATCTAAAGCTGGGGATTCTCTTAAATCCTTTACATCTCTTTTATAAGTTACTCCCAAGATCAGAATCTTAGCATTTTTTAAAGGAACTTTTCTCTGTCTGAGAAGTTCTTCTAATCTTTTCACTACGTAGTTAGGCATAAAGTGATTTATGTAGGAAGCTAAGTCTATCATCTTGGTCTTAAAACCAATTTTTTTTGCCTTCCAGGAAAGGTAAAGAGGGTCACAGGGAATACAGTGTCCCCCTAAGCCCGGACCAGGATAAAAAGGCATAAAACCAAAAGGCTTAGTCTTAGCTGAAGAAATAACCTCCCAGACACTTATACCCAACTTATGGCAAAATATAAGAAATTCATTAACTAAGGCAATATTTATCAATCTAAAAGTATTTTCTAAAAGTTTTGAGGTCTCAGCTACTTCTGGAGATGAGACCACTTTTACTTTTTTTACTATCTTAGAGTATAAAGCCTTAGCTAAAGATGAAGAAGCTGGAGTTAAGCCTCCTACAATTTTAGGAATCTTCTCTAAAGGATGCTTTCTGTCTCCGGGGTTAACTCTTTCTGGAGAGAAACAAAGAAAAAAATCTTTTTCTTCTTTGAGTTTACTTTTCTTAAGGAGGGGTAAAACTACCTCGCGGGTAGTTCCGGGAAAAGAAGTGCTTTCTAAAATAACTAACTGAGCTTTTCTTAAATACCTGCCTATAGTCTTAGTTGCTTCTATAATATAGGAAATGTTGGGCACTTTTACTTTTCTTAAAGGAGTAGGTACACAAATTATTATTACATCTGATTCTCCCAATACTGACTCTTCAATAGTAGGAAAAAATTTCTTAGCCTTTATCAAGGCTAAAACTTCTTTAGGAGAAACGTCTACTATGTATTGCTCACCTTTTTTGAGTTTCTCAATCCGAGATAAATTCTTATCCAACCCCCAGGTAAAATATCCCTTCTTAGCCAGAGCCAAAGCTAAAGGCAAACCTACATACCCTAAACCTACAACAGTAACCTTAGCCTGGAAAGAATCTATCTTCGTTTTCAGAAGCTGAAAAGACTCCATCTACCTAACCTACAGAACTATTTTTTCTTTACTGAAATATCTCCTAAATTAACCTCTTTTGATTTTAAGGAAGGGAGTTTATCTTCTAAAGACTGGACTTTAGAAGTAATATCTTTAAGCTTAGAGGCAATATCTCTAATTGCACCTTCTTGTACAGTAATTTTCTCATTAAACCCGCTCAACTTCTGACCAAAAGTATTAACCCGCTCTTTTAATTCATCTTTTAAAGAGCCAAGGTTAAGTTGTAAATCTTTAATTTCAGTCTTAGCTGAATCTAAAAGTCTTTGGGTGTATTGCTGAGCTCTATCTAAAACTTTAAGTCTTCTTTGGAGAATTTGTATTTGTTTTAACTGTCCTTGAAAAAGATAGAATCCATAGCCAGCCACAGTTAAGAAAAGTAAGAAAAATAAAGTAATGAAAACTACTCCCCATCTAACCTTCTTCATATAAACCACCTCTCCTTCAATTTATAAACTATAAACTTACCTTCCTATCCCTATATATTTAAAACCTAACTTTTCTAACTTCTCTTTATCTAAAAAATTTCTCCCATCGGCTATCAGAGGATATCTCATTAAAGACTTTACCTTTTTAAAATTAAGTCTATTAAATTCTTCCCATTCAGTCAAAAGACAAAGACAGTCGCACCCTTTTACAGCTGAATAAGGCTCTTTAAAAAACTTTATCTTCTTAGTAGCTAATCCTGAAAAAACTCTCTTTGCCTCTCCTATTGCCTGAGGGTCGTAAAGAAAAAGCAAAGCTTTCTCTTTAACCAAAGACTCTATAATATCTATTGAAGGTGAAAATCTCATATCATCGGTTCCCGGCTTAAAAGAAAGTCCAAATACAGCAATTCTTTTATCCTTTAAAACCCACAAATATTCTTTTATCTTTTCTACAAAATAACTCTTCTGCTCCTGATTTATTTTTTTTACTTCTTTAAGAAGACTAAAATTATAACCCAATTTTTCAGAGAGATGAATAAAAGCATCTATATCTTTAGGCAGACAAAATCCACCAAACCCTACCCCTGCTTTTAAAAAATCTCTACCTATTCGCGAATCTAAACCCATACCTTCAGCCACTCTTTCTACATCAGCTCCGGCCAAGTCGCATATCCGAGAAATAGCATTAATAAAAGAAAGTTTAGTAGCTAAAAAAGAATTACAGGCGTGTTTTATAAGTTCAGCTGTATTTATATCAGTAACTAAAATGGGAGTTTTTAATTTTTTGTAGATAGTCCTCAATATCTTCTCAGCTCTTTGAGATTCTACTCCTAAAACTATCCGGGAAGGATTAAAAAAATCGTAAACCGCTTTTCCTTCTCTTAAAAACTCGGGATTAGAAACTACATCAAAGCTTACATTCTTTTTTTTCTTATAGCGAGAGATAGTCTCTTTTACTTTTCCACCAGTATGAACAGGAACAGTAGATTTTTCTATAATTACTTTGTAAGAATTTAAACTCTGGGCAACAACCCGGCAAACATTCTCAATAGAAGTTAAATCTACAGACCCATCCTCCTTAGGAGGTGTGCCTACAGCAATAAAGATAACTTCTGAATTTTTTATTCCTTCAGATAAATTATAAGAAAAATATAACCTGCCTCTTTTTACTCCTTCTCTAACTAAACTCTCTAACCCCGGCTCAAAAAAAGTAAGAGAAAGCCTTTTAAGGAGAGCAATTTTTTTGCGATTGTTATCTACACAAACAACTCTATGCCCGAGTTTAGCTAAACCTGCAGAAACCACCAAACCTACATGTCCGGCGCCTACAACACAGATATTAAAATTTTTCTTATTCTCCAATGGAGGTTTATTCTTTAGGCCCATGATAACTCTGCTGGAAACTTATCCCTATCTTGGGGAAAGCCTTTATCCGGAAAATAACCCAAAAAGTTAGAGCCTGGTCTCTATCTACATCTACCCCAATATCAGCCCACCAACAGTGAAGGTCTCTCCTTAAATAATACTGTTGTTCTTCCCATTCGCCAGTTTTAGATTCATACCTGCCATAACTAAAAAACTGCCACTGACGAGATAGTTTATAGTTAAAAGAATAAGTAATCTGAGAAGACTCTCCCTGCACATATCTATGGCCTAAGCTAAGTTTAGAAAGAAGAAACTGGAGCACAAAATCAGAGTCTGCCTCTTTAACCTGAGACTTATCTAAATCATATTTAAGCTCTTGTTCAAAATAAAAGTTATCAAAAGGTTTAAATTCTAAGTCATAATTAAGTTCATAAAAATGAGAACCTCTCCCCTCCTGGTTAAATAAGTAATCAACTGAAGGAGAAAAATAAAGTAAATCCCAGACTTTTTCTTTATATCTTGCCTGTAATCTATTTTCTAAACTAAAACTTATTTTGTTTTCTCCCTCAATCTCATCAATACTGTCAAAGTTCATAAGATGGTCTGAAGAAGTTGTGGGTCGATGAATATAGGTATATTTTATAAGAGGAGTAATTATATGTCTTATTTTTTCTGCTCTCACTCCTAAGAAATTTAAAGGGCTGTTAAACTGCTTATATAGCTTGGTAGAAAGCTCAACCCCTCCATAAAACACAGTTCTCAGAATATTCTCTTCGCCCCAGATATTCTTAGAATAATAAGTCTCTCTCAAGGCTACATAAGGAGTAAACCTCAACCAGGCTATTCTATCCTGATAAGTAAGCCGATTATAAAAATCAGCTCTTATTGCATCGGAATCCTCAGCTGAAGGAGAGGCCTCTTTGTAAGTAAGGTTAGCTAAAGAGTAATCACTCTCAAAGTAGAACTTACTCTTAGCTAAAGGTGCGCGAAATATATCCAGCCTAAGCCGGGGTAGATACTCACTCTGAGACCAAAATCTGTTTACTCTCTTCTGAGTAAGTAAAGAGAATGAACCTCCTCCTAAAGAATAGTTAAAGAGTAAGTAAGACAAAGGTTTTGAATCTCGTTCATACTCTCTATAGAAATAATCCTTCATAAAGTCTATATCTGAAAACTTATGAAATTCTAAGATTGAATTTAAGCGGGGAGAAATCTTCCAAGTATGTCTAAGTTGAACTTTGTAGCGGTCGGATCCTGTAGGTAAACCTTCGAAGGAGACTTTATCTCTGTCATCAATATAATATAATTTTAAAATTCCTTCTCCGAAATTATCAGTTGTATATTTATGAGTTATTCCTCTTCCTAAACCTTTATTCTGATAATAATCAAGGTGGAATCTTCCTTTAAAAGCCTCATTGAAATAATACCTCCAGGCACTCAACATGTAGAACCCCATATCCTTATCTTTACCAGGTACCAGGCTAACTCGAGGGAGTTTATCTTTAGCCGGCTGAAGATAATAAGGGATGTAAAATATCGGAATTTTACCCACTTTAAGAACTACATTTTTAGCTACTACTTTTCTTCCGGGGTAGAATAAGATTTTTTTAGCGGAAAACCGGTAATGAGGCTCAGGAAGGTCACAAGTAGTAACATAACCTCTATTTAAATGATACTCCTCCTCAGAAACCTTTTCTGCTGACTCTCCGTAAGCGTAGAAAGGCTCTTTAGAAAGCCTAAAATTAGTAATTTCAGCTGTCTTTTCCCCAAAATTATAGACTATATTCTCTCCATAGATGGTTCCCTCTTTATGTTCAATCCTGACTCCTCCCTTCAACTTCCCTATACTGGTATTAGTATCTACTTCTGCTTCCTCACAAAAAACTTTTATCTCCTTATAAGTTATCCTTACTTTCCCCTTAGCCCTAATTACTCCTTTATCAGGGTCATAGCTCACTGTCTGAGCGTCCACTATCACTGGAAGTTGAGAAGGTATTTTATCCTGAGAAAATAAAGAGATGGTGAGAAGAGAAAATAAGAGAAAAACTAAAAACCTCATCTGCCCAAGGTATCTTTGAGCTTCTTCCAATCAGAGAGAAACCTTTCAATACCAATATCAGTTAAAGGATGTTTAAGAAGGTGAATTATCACCTTAAAAGGACAAGTAACAATATCAGCTCCAATCCGGGCAGCCTCTAAGACATGAATGGGATGCCTAATTGAAGCCACAATTATCTGGGTCTTTATTTTATAGTTATCGTAAATAAGTTTTACATCTGAGACAAGATCCATTCCCTCAGTAGAAATATCATCTAATCTTCCTACAAAAGGAGAAACAAAAGTTGCTCCAGCTTTAGCCACAAGGAGAGCTTGAAGGGGCGAAAAGCATAAGGTCAGATTCGTTCTTATGCCTCTTTGGGAAAGAATCTTCGTAGTTTTAAGACCCTCTAAAGTAGTAGGGACTTTTATAACGATATTCTCAGAAATCTTGGCTAACTCCTCTGCCTCCTTAACCATACCTTGATAGTCCTGAGCTGTCACCTCTGCGCTTACAGGTCCTTTAACAATAGAGCAGATTTCTCTAAGCTGAACTACAGGCTCTCTCTTTTCCCGAGCTAACAGAGTAGGGTTAGTGGTAACTCCGTCTAATATCCCCAAGGAATTAGCCTCTTTTATCTCCTCTAAATTTGCAGTATCAATAAATAGCTTCATACCCACTCCTTTTCTTGAAGTTATAATAATATATTATTTTTAAAAAAATGCAAATAAAAAACCTTAACTTTACATTTTACTTCGGAAGTTAAATGTAAAGTTAAGAAAATTTCAGTTTATCTCTATAGGGTTTTAATCCTTCCAACTTATCAAAAATATCTGGTTCAATCTCTAATAGTGGCTTTAAGACAAAGTCTCGCTCAAACATACGAGGATGAGGGACTTCTAAATTAGGCTCATCTATAACTTTATTATCATAAAGCAAGATGTCCAAATCAATAGTTCTTGGACCATTCCTAATAAGGCGGGTTCTTCCTAACTTTGCCTCAATGTCTTGTAAAAACCTAAGTAAGTCTTGGGGAGCTAGAGAAGTCTTTATCTTTACCACTGCGTTCAAAAATTTCCCCTGAGGAGGCCCTCCCTGAGGTTCTGTCTCAATTATTGAAGAGACCTTCTCCACAGTAATATCTTGGTTCTCTTTAAGATATTCTATTGCTTTATTTATATTGACTAATCTATCTCCTAAGTTAGAACCCAGACCTATATAAGAAACCTTCTTTCTCAAAATATCTTATTTATGTCAGTTAAGTCTATCTTATCAAAAAATTTCTTATCCACAGTCAAAGCAAACCTTACAAAACCCTCACCCCACTTACCAAATCCAATCCCTGGAGTAGCCACAATATTTTTCTCTTCCAATAAGTATTTACAAAATTCTAAAGAAGAAGATCGGGGAGGTAATTTTACCCAGAGATAAAAAGTCGCCTCTGAATATATTCTATTAAAACCTGCTGACTTAAGAATCTTAGTCAGGAGTCTTCTTCTTTCTCTAATAATCCTTCTTAATTGGAGAGGAAAATAAGAACAATCTCTGAGAGCAGTAATCCCTCCTTCCTGAACTGCTGAAAATACCCCGGAATCAATATTGGTCTTAACTTTTAATAAACCTGAAATTAACTCCTTATTCCCACAAGCCCAGCCCAGCCTGAACCCCGTCATACAAAAAGTCTTAGAAAAGGAATGAAATTCAATACTCACCTCTTTTGCTCCCTTTATTTCTAAAATACTTAAAGGTTTCTCCTCAAAGTAAATCTCTGAATAAGCATTATCATAGACCAAGACTATCCCATACTTTGAACAGAATTTAACTGCTTTTTCTAAAAATTCTTTAGGAGCTATGCTAGTTGTAGGATTGTTGGGATAGTTTAAATAGATAATCTTTGCTCTATTCTTTACTCTTAAGGGAATTTTCGATAAATCAGGTAAGAAATTGTTTTTCTCTAAAAGAGCTACTCTATAAACCTTAGCTCCCGCTAAAGTCGCTGCCCCTAAATAAGCTGGATAAGCAGGATCAGGTATAATTACATAATCAGAAGCCTCAATAAAAGCTAAAGGAAAATGGACCAGACCTTCTTTAGAGCCAACCAAAGGAAGAATTTCTTTATCTTCATCTAAATCCACTCCAAATCTTTTCTTCATCCAGACTTTAATTTCCCTACGCAGCTCATATTTGCCCTGGTCTAAAGCATACTTCTGGTTTTCCTTCAACTTTGCAGAACTGTATAAAGTCTTAATTATTTCTTTAGGAGCCAGAATATCAGGGTCACCTATGCTTAAATCTATTAAATCTAAACCTTCATTGCGAAGTTTTTGTTTAGTGCGGTCAATCTCAGCAAAAAGATAGGGAGGGAGTTTTTTTATCTTATCAGAAAAATCAAATTTCATCCTCATCTCCAATTATAACCCCAGGACTTCTCTCATAGAATAAAGGCCTGGTTTCTTATCTACTATCCACTTAGCTCCTAAAAGAGCTCCCTGAGCAAAAATATCCCGGGTTTTAGCCGAATGAAATAGTTCTATTTTATCTAAGGCACTTTCAAAAATAATTCGGTGCTCTCCTACTATTTCATCTTCTCGAATTGCTTTTATCTCTTCTGTCTTTATATTGAACCCTTGCTCATTTATAATCTGAGCAACCTTTTTGGCTGTTCCTGAAGGAGCATCTTTTTTGTGGATATGGTGAGCTTCCTGGATTTGAACCTGGTAATCTCTCAAAACTTTAGCTGCCTTTCTTACCAGCTCAAATAAAAGATTAACCCCTACACTCATATTAGGTGAAAAAAGGATAGGAATTTCTTTAGAAGCTTCTTTAATTTTTTCTTCATCTTCAGAAGTTAAGCCAGTAGTGCCAATAACAGCTGGCTTTTTAAATTTAACTAAGTAAGGTATATGTTCAACTGTAGCCTGAGGATTAGTAAATTCAACCAGAGAATCACACTTTTCTATAATAGCTAAATCATCGGTAATCACTACTCCTTCCTTACTCTTGCCTATATCAGGATGAGAGCTCTTTTCTAAACCAAATACTACTTGCAGGTCTTTATCTTTTCGGGCTAAAGCAAAAATTCTCTGGCCCATTCTTCCACAAAAGCCACTTATTCCTATTTTAACCATCTTCCTCCTGCCTACTTAATAAGTCTATACTCTTTTAAAATAGCCTTTAATTTAGCCTCATTTTCTTTACTCATTCTATAAAGGGGTAGCCTCAGAAAGGGTTTAATCAATCCCATTAACCCTAAAGCAGTCTTTACTGGGATAGGGTTAGTCTCAATGAAAAGCATTTTGATTATTTTATAAAGGTAAAGCTGAAGAGCCCGGGCCTTTTTTAAATTTCCTCTCAAAAAGCTCTCTACTAAGTTATGGGTTTGCCGGGGCATAATATTAGCCAGAACTGAAATCACCCCTACCCCTCCTACTGATAAAATAGGAAGGGTTATCTCATCAGACCCTGACAAAAGCACAAACTTTCTATCTACTAAACTCTGAAGTTTAGTAATCTGGTCCAGGGAACCTGAAGCTTCTTTTATCCCGATAACATTTGGACAATCTTTATAAATTCGAGCTACAGTTTCCGGAAGAATGTTTATGCCGGTGCGCGAAGGGACATTATAAATAATCAGAGGTATATTTACCTTCCTGGCTATTATTTTATAGTGCTGATAGAGACCTTCCTGGGTAGGTTTATTGTAGTAAGGGGTTATTACTAAGATTGCCTCAGCTCCTACTGATTTAGCAAAACTTGCCAAGTCTAAGGCTTCGGAAGTAGAGTTTGAACCTGCTCCAGCAATAATAGGAATTCTTCCTCTGGCTTCCTCTACAGCCATTTTTACAACTTTTTTATGTTCGGCGTGAGACAAGGTAGCTGACTCTCCAGTTGTTCCACAGACTAAAATAGCATCAGTCTTATTCCTTATATGCCAATTAATTAAAAACCGTAAACGCTCTTCATCAACCTCTCCTTTTCTATTAAAAGGAGTAACTAAAGCCGGGATACTTCCTTTAAACATATCTTACCTCCCAGTTAAAAATTCTCCTTTATAAACAAGCCGGACTCCCCCTTCTAACCAGACATTTTCTATACAATCTTCTTTCTTATCTAAATAAACCTTTAATACTTCCCTACTCTTAGCTAAAACCTCAACTCTTAGCTTACAACCATTAACTCCTAACTGCCAGCTGGTAATAATAGCTCCGGCAACTATCCCTGTCCCACAGGCTAAAGTTTCAGTCTCTACTCCTCTCTCGTAAGTCCTTATCTTTATATAGTCTTTAGCTAAAACCTCTACAAAATCAACGTTAGTTCCCTGAGGCTCAAATTTTTTGTGAAATCTTATAGCCTTACCTAAACTCTCTACATCAATCTTATCTAGACCTTCAACAAATATAACTGCGTGGGGAACTCCTGTATCTATGTAGTTTACTTTAATATTTCTTCCTGAAACTTTAACTGGCATATTTAACTTTAATTGCGAAGGAGTACTTATCTTTATTTTTACCTGAGCTTGAGTTTTCTTAGCTGAAAGTTGAGCTAAAATTACCCCGGCTTTAGTTTCCAAACTTAAATTTTTATCTTTGGTTTTAAGCTCTAAACCAGCCCATAAGGAAGCACACCTTGCACCGTTGCCGCACATCTCTGGCTCTGTGCCGTCAGGGTTAAAAATCCTCATTTTAAAATCTGCCTTAGAAGAAGGCTCAATTACTAATAAACCATCCCCACCTGCCCCAAACCTTCTCTTGCAAACAACCCTGGCTAATTTTTTTAACTGGGCAGCCTTAAAGGTTATCTTCTGATTATTAATAAGAATAAAATCATTCCCCGAAGCCTGAAGCTTATAAAAAGGCAGGGAATTTATGTTTTTGTTCATCTAATTTTTACTCCTTTTTATCAACGAATTTACGAATCTCTACGAATATACGAATACATCTTCTTTTCAAAACATTCTGTCACTTCTCAAATAAAACTTCCTTCCTTATTAAATCCTGATAGGTTTCTCTCTTTCTTATTAAATAGAATTTTTTATCTTTAACCAGAACTTCTGCCGGCTTACAGCGAGAATTATAATTGGAAGCCATAGAAAAAGAATAAGCTCCTGCACCTAAAACTGCTAAGTAATCACCTTCCTCTACATTTAAAACCCTGTTTTTACCCAAAAAATCTGCACTCTCACAGACCGGACCTACCACATCACTCAACTTAGCTGAAAAACCTGCCTTCAGAGATTTAGACAAGGGAATAATCTGATGATAGGCTGAATAGAGAGCTGGCCTTATTAAATCGTTCATTCCTGCATCTACAATTATAAATCTCCTGCAAGACGTCTCTTTAATATAAATTACCCGGGTAATTAACACCCCAGCATTACCCACTATAAATCTTCCCGGCTCTAATATTAACTTTAACTTTAAACCTTTAACTAAAGGTAAAATTTTCTTAGCAAAGCTTTCAGCGGTCTGAGGTTTTTCCTTCTGATAAACTATGCCCAAACCTCCACCAATATTTAAATAATTAAGAAGAACTCCTTTTCTCTGAGCATAGTCTATTAAAGCTTTTGCTTTTTTAATTGCCCGAATAAAAGGCTCAGGCTTAGTAATCTGAGAACCTATATGGATGTGAATACCCACTATATTTAAATTAGGGAAATCTCCTCTCTTTAAGATAATCTCTTTTATGGCATCTAGAGCCATCCCAAACTTAGTCTCTTTTTTAGCAGTAGTAATATATCGATGAGTGTCAGCAGAAATATCGGGGTTAAACCTTAAAGCTACATCTACTTTCTTCTTAAACTTACCAGCTAAACTATTTATCCTTTTAAGTTCAGTCAGAGATTCCACATTAAAAGCAAAGATACCATAATCTATGGCTTCTTTAATCTCTTTTTCCGTCTTTCCCACTGAAGCATAGACTACTCTCTGGGAAGGACAGTTTACCTTTTTAGCCCGAAAGAGCTCACCGCCTGAGACAACATCTAAACCTGCTCCTTTATCCACCAGAATTTTAAGCAGAGAAAGGTTAGAGTTAGCCTTTACAGAATAGCAGATTAAGGGAGAAACTTCAGAGAAAGCCTTTTTAATCTTTAAGAAATGCTCCACAATAGTTTTATAGCTATACACATATAAAGGCGTACCAAAAGCCTGGGCTAACTCCTTTAAACAAACTCCTTCGCAGTAGAGTTTTCTACCTTTAAACTTAAAATAATACATATTACTTTTTTCTTAAATTTCTGGAGGAAGCTTTAGAAAAAGTAGATTTTTTCACTGAGATAGCATACTCCGGGCTTAAAATTTTCTTAAGAACCTCTGAGGAAAACTCCTGATGAAACTTTTTAAGGAGGCTTTCAGGCATATCTTTTATTTTCACCTTTTTTTCTTCAGAATATTTTATTAATCTTCCTACAATCTGGTGAGCTTCCTGAAAAGGAACTCCTTTATAAACAAGGAATTCAGCTAGTTCTGTGGCATATAAATACTCGTCTTCTAAGACTCTGTTAATGTTCTCTTTTTTAAGAGAAACTTTCTTTAGAAAATCAGCCATAAGCTGGAGTTCTTTTTTAACTATATCTACTGAAGAAAACAGAGCTTGTTTATCTAATTGCATATCCCGGTTGTAAGAAAGATTAAGTCCCTTCATCAGAGTCAAAAGAGAAAATAAATTTCCATAAATTATACCGGTATAACCTCTGACTAATTCTAAAAAGTCAGGATTCTTCTTATGAGGCATAAGAGAAGAACCTGTACAAAATTCCTGAGGCAAATCCAGAAAGTCAAACTCTTTAGTTGAATAAAGAATAAAGTCAGAAGCTAACCTTGATAAATGCATCTGAATTATTGCCAGAATACTTAAAAATTCCACTATAAAATCTCGGCTGGAAACATTATCTAAAGCACTCTTAGCTACTCCTATTCCCTTGCCTACTTCTTTTAAAAAAGTTAAACTCTTCTTTATAGCCTGGTTGTAAGCCTTCTTAGGAATACTTGTTCCGGCTAAAGCTCCTGCTCCTATATAAATCCAGAGAGAATCCATAAAATTATCTAATCTCCTTAAATCTCTTCCTAACATAGAAATAAAGGCTAAGCTATACTCCCTGAACAACAAAACCTGAGCTCTCTGAGTATGAGTATAACCCACAAAATAGGAATCTCCATACTTTTGAGCTAAAAATTCCAAAGAAGATAAAACTTTTCTTACCAAATCTGCTAAAATACTTCCTTGCTGACTGCAATAGAGCTTTTCGTCAAAAACTATCTGTTCATTGCGGGAGCGCAGGCTGTGTAATTTATAGGCCGGCTTGCCTACTTTCTCCTCAATCTTATTTTGAATATCGGTATGGATATCTTCTGAATTTAAATCCGGCTTAAACTTATTATCAGCTATATCCCTTAAGAGCTCAAGAAGACCAGCAATCAACTTTTTTTCTTCTTCTTCATTAAGAATGCCTGCCTCTCTTAAGGCAGAGACATGAATAAGAGAATGGTAAATATCATACTGGGCTAATTTGTAATCATAATGGATTGAGCTTTGAAATTCAAAAAAATCTCTATTAGGCTCCTTCTTAAATCTTGCTCCCCAAAGTTTCTTAGCCATTATATCTCTGCTCACCTTTCTGTAAAGGGTAAGGCCCAAATGTTTATGAACCCTTCAGCCCAGTCTTTATTAAATAAGTCTTTTTCTCCGTAAGTAGCTAATCCCTTTTTATACAAAGAATTTTTTGACTCTCGCTTAGAGATAATTATATTACCTTTGAAAAGTTTTAAAGTGATTTTTCCAGTTACCCTTTCTTCAATCTTTTCAATAAACCCATCTAAAGCCTTTCTTAAAGAAGAAAACCACAATCCCTGATAAATTAGTTGGGCATAGGTTAAAGAAACTAACTCTTTAAAATAAAGAACTTCTCTATCTAAAACTAAATTCTCCAGTTCCCTCAAAGCAGTATAAAGAATCCAGCCAGCAGGTGCTTCATAGATTTCCCGGGATTTTATCCCTACAATCCTGTCTTCAATCAAATCAGTCCGGCCAATACCCTGCCGAGCTCCTATCTGGTTAAGTTTTTGAATAAGACTTACTAAATCCAGTTTCTTGCGGTTTAATCGGAGGGGTCTGCCTTTCTCAAATTCAATCTCTAAATATTGAGGCTTAGAAGGGGTTTTTTCTAAACTCTTGGTAAGGATAAAGGCTTCTTCTTGAGGCTCATTACCCAAATCTTCTAATATCCCGGCTTCAATGCTTACCCCCCAGAGATTCTTATCAATGCTGTAGGGTTTGTCCTTACTGACCTTTATGGGAAGTCTATTCTTTTTAGCATAGTCAATTTCAACCTCCCGGCAAGTAAGCTCCCATTCTCTTAAAGGAGCAATAATCTTTAACCTGGGGTTTAATATCTTTATACTTGTCTCAAACCTTACCTGGTCATTACCTTTACCTGAACAGCCATGAGCTACAAACTGAGCTTTTTCTTTATGGGCTACTTCTACCAGATATTTAGCAATTAATGGTCTTCCCAGAGCAGTAGACAAAAGGTATTTTCTCTGGTATATTGCCCCAGCTTTCAAAGAAGGTAATATATATCCATAAACAAACTCTCTTCTTAAATCTTTTATATAAATCTTATCTGCTCCGCTCCTTAAAGCTCTCCTTCTAAGTTCAGAAGGAGAGTATTCACTCCCTAAATTTGCTGAAAAACAAACAACTCTAAATCCTTTATCCCTCAGCCAGTTTATACAGCAGGAAGTATCCAAGCCTCCCGAATAAGCTAAAACTACTTTTTTCATTCTTCACTTACCTTCTAAACAACCAGACTAAAAGAGCTTTCTGAACATACAATCTATTCTCAGCCTGCTCAAAAACTATAGAATTCTTACTATCTAAAACTTCAGAAGCTATCTCCTCTCCTCGCTGAGCTGGCAAACAATGCATAACTAAACAATTCTTCTTAGCTAACCTCAATAAATCTTTATCTACTCTAAATTCCTTAAACAGTTGTCGGCGCCAAGTTCTCTCTTCTTCTTTCCCCATAGAAGTCCAGACATCAGTATATAAAACATCTGCAGATTTTACTGCCAGTTTAGGGTTATTGAGAATTCTAATTTTAGCCCGGGTCTTCTTAGCAATCTCTAAAGCCTTCTTAATTACACCTTTATCCGGCTCAAAGCCTAAAGGAGAAGCCACCCAGAGATTTAAACCCAATTTAGCTGAGCCTAAAATTAAGGAATTACAGACATTATTGCCATCACCAACAAAAGAAATCTTTATAGCTTTTAAATCCTTTTTTCTTTTATAGATTGTGTAGAAATCACTTAATACCTGCACTGGATGCAATAAATCAGTTAAGCCGTTTATCACTAAAATTTGAGAATTTTTAGTAAATTCTAAAATACTTTGATGGGAAAAAGTTCTCAAAATTACTCCTTGCAGATACTTAGATAAAGTCTTAGCCACATCACCAATACTTTCTCTTTTACCCAGCTGAACCTCTTGAGAAGATAGATAAATAGCTCTTCCTCCTAGCTGAGTTATTCCCACTTCAAAAGAAACCCTTGTCCTTAAAGAGGGCTTCTCAAATAAAAGGCCAATAAATTTTCCTGCTAAGACTTGATTAAACCTCTGAGGGTTCTTTTTCACCTCTTCAGTCAACTGGAAAATTTCCCGAAAATCCTTAAAAGCTAAATTAGTTAAAGAAAGGAAGTGATTCATCAAGAAAACTTCTTTAAAACTTTTTCTAAAATATCTAAGCCCTTATTTAAAACAGAAGTCTCTATATTCAAAGCAGGCATAATCCTTAAAATAGTATTGTGGGTGCTATTTATAATAAGTCTATTTTTGAAAGCTTCCTCAAAAACTGCTTTTGCTTCTATTTTTAACTCTATTGCCCAGATAAAGCCTAACCCTCTTATTTCCTTTATAATACCAAATTTTTTAGAAAATGCATTAAGTTTTTTCCTCAAGAAAACTTCTTTTTCCTGGACGTTTTCTAAAACTTTCTCTTTTTTAATAATCCTGAATACCTCTAAACCTACTCTGCAGGCTAAAGGGTTTCCTCCAAAAGTTGAGGCATGCATACCTGGTTTTAAAATATCTGAATATTTCTCTTTTACTACCAAAGCCGAGATAGGAAAACCTGCTCCCAAGCCCTTAGAAAGAGTGAATAAATCAGGTTCTATCCCATAGTTCTGATAACAAAATAACTTGCCAGTCCTTCCCAGACCAGTTTGAATCTCGTCAAATATGAGAAGAATTTTATTCTCTGTAGAAAATCTTCTCAACTTAAGAAAATACTCTTTGGAGGCAAAGTTAACTCCCCCTTCTCCCTGAATTGGCTCTAATATCACCGCACAAGTCTTTTGAGAAACCTTCCTTTTAAAATCTTCAAAATCTCCAAACCTGGCTACTTTAATGTGAGGAAGCAAAGGACGAAAAGGAGCCTGGTATTTTTCCTGAGCAGTACAGGATAAAGCCCCTAGGGTCCTTCCGTGAAAAGAATTCTCCATACAGATGATTTCTAACTTCTGGCATCTTCTTCCATAAGCCTTAGCTAATTTTAAACCTGCTTCTACTGCTTCAGCTCCAGAATTAGCAAAAAAGACTCTTCCCTTTTTAAAAGAATTCTTTACAATCTCTGCGGCTAACTCTGCCTGCTGTTTATGGTAAAGATTATTAGGGATATGGATAAGTCGTTTAGCCTGAGAAGATAAAACCTTAACTATCCGGGGATGACAATGGCCTAAAATATTTACCCCCCAACCAGGGAAAAAATCTATAAATTTTCTTCCTCTCTCATCCCAGAGAAAGCTCCCCTTACCTTTAACAAAGACAGGGCCTGTGCGGGTATAAGTATTTAAAAGGTACTTTTTATACAGACTCTTAATACTCATCTTCCAAAATCCTCGATAACATAATAACTAATTTCCTTTATTATAGTTAATTTTTCCCTTACAGGCAAGTTTTTAATACTAAAGTTTTCCTGTCACGACGGACGATAGACGATAAACGATACCTAGCCCTAAGCGAAACCGTTTTACGAAACCAAGGATGCTATTGTCTATAGGTATCAACTTTGTCTTAAAATCTTCTTAGCAAGTTTATCGGACTTCTCAGTGATGAAGGCAAGGCCAGTCTCCCTTTGGGTTTCTCTGTTGGCTGCATAGATATCATCTCTGCTAATCCCAGAAAGAGAAAACTTCCTTGCTCCAGCCATAAGTTGCTGTAAACCTGCTTTTAATTTATCGGCTAAAGTATAGAGAGCAATTGCTCCTAAGGGGATGTTTTTCATCTCTGACTTTCCTACTTTCTTTTCTACATCATAATAGCAGGCAAATATCTCCTCAGGGGTTGTGCCAAACTCAGAAACTGTTGGAGGCAATTTATCCCAATTCCCGTTTACTTCAGCTTTTCTTTCCGGGTATAAGGCTCCCTCAATATTTGAACCTAAAAACCCAGGAATCATCAAGGCTCTTCCCATACAGACCAATTTAGTAAAAGGTGCTCCTAAAGCTAAAGCTTTAAAGATGTGGTCTTCTCGAGCTAATCCTCCGGCAAAAGCCATATCTACAACCTTCTTCCCTTTATCAGCTAAGATTTTAGCATACTCATAGGCTTTAGCATGTAAGAGAAGAGAAGGGACCCCCCAGGATTCCATCATATTCCAGGGACTCATTCCAGTTCCGCCACCTGAGCCGTCAATAGTTAAAAGGTCAAGCTGAGCATCAGTAGCATACCTTATAGCCATAGCTAAAGCTTCCATGCCGTAAGAACCGGTCTTTAAAGAAATCCTCTTGTAACCTAATTTACGCAAACGCTTTACTTCTTTCATAAAAGCATCTCTTACTTTCTCCCGGGAAGAAAGAGAGGTATAACCTAATCTACTGTGGCGGGCAATAGATTTTATCGCTCCCTTCTTCATTGCTTCCTGAACTTCAGGCAATCCCGGGTCAGGGTCAACAATATAACCTCTCTTCTTTAAGAAGATAGCATAATCTAAATTAGTAACTTGAATCTCTCCACCAATGCATTTTGCTCCCTGGCCCCACTTAAGCTCTAAAATTACCTTATCTCCATATTTATCAATTACATATTCAGCAACTCCGTTTCGAGCATCCTCAACGTTCATTTGAACGATTATTGCTCCATAACCATCGTAGTAGCGCAAGAAAGTCTGAATTCTTCTGTCTAATTCCGGAGCTTTCTTAATTCGGCTCTTCTCAATCACTGCTCCTTTATCAATTCCTACTACATTTTCTCCTACTACAATAGGTATACCTGCTAACGCCGCTCCCACAGCGAAAGATTCCCAATATTTAGCAGCAATAAAGGTTGAGCCTAATGCTCCAGTCATAATAGGGATTCTAAATTTAGTCTTTATCTTTTGACCAAATTCACCTTCTGTGCTCACATTAGGAAAGATACATTCATCTTCAGAATTACTCAGGCCTTTAGGTAAATTCTTTGCTCCGTAAAGATAGCCGTCAATCCTTAAAGAATTATAACTTACTCCTAAGGGGTTAATATTGGCACTTCCGGCAGTAACAAAACTGTAATCCCGGGGATAAAGAAGTTTTCTTCCTCTTAAAGAAGAAAGCCAGGTTTCACACCTACCTCGACAATCGCATCTGCAAAGCGTACACAACCCTGATTCACAGGGATCTCCTCTGTTTACTGTCCCTAAGGCATCATTGGACTTAACTAATCTACCCATTTCCCCCCCCCTTTTTTTTCTTTAAATAGACAAAGTCTGCTTAAAATCTCAACACCCTAAAATAACAAAAAGGTGTCCCCACTCTAAGAGTAAGGACACCTTTGTCCTTTACAAGGAGTATAGCAAAATAAATTCTTATGTCAAGAAAAAATCTGCCTGGTGTCAAGCCAATTTAAAAATGTCCGGTTTTTACCAAAATAAAAATGTCCTGTTTTTAAACTTTAACTAACGCTAATTCTTCTCTGTCTTTTCTGCTTTGTAAAAGAGCCTTTTTTTGCATCGACCTTCTTTCATATAATGGTCTCTTCCAGGGATGCTCCATAGGAGGTCTATAAATCTTCTTTGGTTTAGGCTTGGGTTTTTCTTTTGGTGGTCTTGTAGCTATTGCTTTATATCT
>JAGGWS010000036.1 GCA_021163425.1 Candidatus Omnitrophota bacterium | reverse complement strand
GCTCTTTTATAATGAGAAAGAGCCTTTTTATAAAAATTTATAGCTTCTTTCAAATTAGAATTTTCTTTCATTTTTCCTAAATGATAAAAAGAGTTCCCAATATTAAAACTCGCCTTCTCCTCTAAAGATTTATCGTCAGTAACAAGAGCTTTATTAAAATACTCTAAAGCTTCTTTATACTTACCCTTTTTATAAAGAGCTGTGCCAATATTAAAATCAACTATCTCAGATTGAGGATTTTTTAGTTTCTCCTGATTATACTCTTTTAGAGCTTTATCGTAGTCTCCTTGTTTAAAATAAAAATTACCCTTACTCAAAGAAGCAAAGCTTACTGAATTTAAAAAAGTAATCAATATTACTAAGAATATAAACCTCATCTTCTTTCTGAAATAAAAAGCTCAGCTAAAAGCAAGAAAAAGGATAAACTGAGAAATATTTGATATCTCTCCTCATATTTCTTTATCATTTTACTTTTAAGTAAGCGTTTCTGTATTTTAGCTATTTTTTTATTATAAAGCAAGCCTAATCCAAACTGAGAAGGAGTGCTTCTTACATAAGCTCCTTCAGTAATAAGAGCTACTTTTTGAAGGAGTTCTTCGTTCAATCTAGTTTTTACCACCTTACCTTCTCTATCTTTTAAAAATATGCGTTTACCTTCTTCATTCTTAACCAAGATAAGTTCACCTTCAGGAGAACCTACGCCGATACAAAAAATCTTTGTAGACTCTTTTCTGGCTTGTTCAGCTGCTGATACTACTTCACCTTCGTGATCTTCTCCATCAGTAATTAAGATTATTACCCGAGATTTTTTAGGACTTTCTTTTAAAGCCTTTAAGCTCTCTCTTATAGCCCCAGATAAAGAAGTGCCTCCTACCGGAAGAATATTGGTATTAACCTTTTTTAAAGAAAGCAAGAATCCTCCGTAATCTAAAGTTAAAGGAGACTGGAGGAAAGCTGTTGAAGTAAAAACTACTAAACCTACTCTATCTCCTTTAAGATTTTTGACAAATTCTTCTATAGCTAACTTAGCTCTTTCTAAACGGGTAGGTTTTAAATCCTGGGCTAACATACTTTTAGAAGCGTCTAAAGCTATAACTATATCTAACCCTTTTGCTTCTACTCTCTGCCATTTAAATCCCCACTGCGGTCGGGCTAAAGAAACTACTATTAAAGCTAAACCTAAGAGAAATAAAATCTGTTTAACAGTTCTTAGTTTAAAATCAACTAACTCCAAACTATTCAGTAAATCTTTCTGAAAATATTTTTCTAAGAGAAACTTTCTCCTTTTTTTGGCCCAGATAAGGAAAAAGCCTATTAGGAAAATTAGCCAGAAAAGATTTAATGCCTCTGTATTAGCAAACTTCATTTTTTAAGGGAGTCTTCTTAAAAAAGTGTTTTTTAAAATTAATTCTCCTAATAAAAGAATAAAAGCTATCTTTAAAAAATTAGGGGATAATTCTTTATATTTTGCATATCCCCTTTCTTTAAAAGGAGTCTTCTCCATTTTATCAATCTCTTGATAAGTCTTTCTTAAAGATTCAAAATCTTCAGCTCTAAAGTATAGACCTCCTGTATCCTGAGCAACCTTTTTTAAAGTCTCTTCATCAATCTCTATCTTTATAGGCTTATACACTATATTCCCAAAAAAATCCTTAAAAGGATAAGGGGCTAATCCCTTAGAACCTGCACCAACAGTATATATTCTTACTCCTAAAGAATGGGCCATCTCTGAGGCTAAGGAAGGAGGGATCTCTCCGGCATTATTTCTTCCATCACTCAACAAAATTATAACTTTACTCTTAGAAGGAGAATTCTTCAATCTATTTAAAGAAGCAACTATCCCCATTCCAATGGCTGTGCCATCTTCAATCGTTCCCACTTTTAACCTTTCTAAATTCTCTAAAAGCCAACCTTTATCTAAAGTAAGAGGGCTAACCACGTATGCTCTTCCGGCAAAAGCAACTAAACCTATCCTATCATTAGTTCTCTTTTTTATAAATTCTTCTACTACCTTTTTAACTGCAGTTAACCTATCTACAGTTTTTTGACCAACCTTAAAATCTTTAGCCAGCATACTTCCCGAAACATCTATAGCCAAAACTATATCTATACCTTCAGTGGTTATTTTTGTCTCTTTTAAGGGGAGCTGAGGCCTCATCAAAGCCAGAATAACAAAGAATAAAGAGAACAACCTCAACAGAAAAATATTCCTGGTCAAAATTACTTTAAAAGAAGGTTTAATGCCCTCAAACAAGTTCTTATTAGAAAAGATTAAAGAAGGGGATCTTCTTCTTTTAAAAAGAAAAAACCCAGCTATTACTAAGAAAGCACAAAGAAATATAAATAAAGGACTATTGATTATCATCGTCAATCTGTTGTTTAGTCTGGTCAATAAAATTCTCTACTGAAGAAAGGCTTTTTTGAACTTCCTCTTTTAAAGGAGAAAATCTGGCAAATTTAACTAAGTCGGAAAAAGAAAAAAATTCTTTTAGAATATTTTTTTGCTCAGGAGAAAAATAATTAGCTTCCCTTAAGAAAGAAAAAAACTCTTCAGTAGTCATCTCTAAAGCTTTTATCTGGAAACGTTCTTCTATATAATCTCTTAAGATATTAGATAATTCTACATAGAAACTTTTAAAATCCCCCCTTTCTAAGTAATCTTTACTTTTAAGAAGTTCTAACTTTTTGTAAGCTTGCTGATGAGGTGGGATTTTAACTTCAAAAGAGGGTTTTCTCTTCCCGAAGAAAAAATATATCCCACACCCTATACTTCCCAAAACTATAGTTAAAATAAATAAAGCTAAACACCAATTAAAAGGATAAGGTAAGGGTCCATAGATATCTTTAATTTTGAAGGGTTTACCCTCAGCAAGAAGGCTTTTAACTTCTATTTTTAAAGGTTTAGAAGAAATAGTCTTGTATTCTTTGTCTTTTTTCCTCTTATAGAAAATTTTGACTGAAGGTATAGTATAAGAACCACTCTGGTAACTACTAAGTTTATACCATACCTCATATATTACTCTTCTAAAAAACCTCCTTTTCTTCTGACCAAAATCCTCTATGGCAAAATTTTCTAACCCCTCACCAAACTCAGGAAGTTTGACTTCTATACCTTTATTAGCAGTAATTTTCAAAGTATAACCAACCTTTTCTCCAATACTAACTTTATTCTTATCTAACTTAGTTTCTACCTTTATGTCAGCTTGAGGAAAACCAACCCCCTCCCAACCCCAGAAGAATATAAATACTCCCAGTAATTTAAGAATCGCCCTTGGATTCATCTTCTTATCTCCTCTACTAGCTATAATAGAAGATTTTTCTCTACTAGCTTCACTTCCTCAACCTCCTTTTAGTAAAAAAAGCCACTAAACTATCTTTATAAGGAATATCTGTACGTAGAGAAATATTATCAATACCTAACCGCTCAAAAAGCTTATCTCTTTTCTCAAAAAAACTTAAAGCCCTTTTCTTAAATACCTTCCTCACCTCAGGAGAAGTATCTACTGTTATCTCTTCTCCTGCCTCAGGATCAAAAAAACTTACCATACCTAAACTGGGTAGTTCTAACTCTTTAGGGTCAGTAATAGTAATTGCAATCAAATCGTGATGTTTGTTAGTAAGAGATAAAGTATGCTCAAAATCTTCACTGTAAAAATCAGAAATAATAAAAACTACGGCTTTTCTCTTACAAACCTTGTTAAGAAAATCTAAAGCCCTGGATATATCTGTTCTCTGAGAAGAAGGTTGAAAATACAAAGCTTCCCTAATTATTCTTAAACCGTAATTTAGACCTTTCTTAGGAGGAAGAAACTTTTCTATTTGGTCAGTAAAAAGGACTAACCCCACTTTATCTTTATTTCTCATAGCTGAAAAAGCCAGAATTGAAGCTACCTCAGCAGAGATTCTTCTCTTTAATTTGTTTACTGAAGAAAAATAAAAAGAACCCGAAACATCTAAAAGAATCATAACTGTAAGCTCTCTTTCTTCTATAAACTTTTTTACATAAGGAGTATTCATACGAGCAGTGACATTCCAGTCAATAGAACGAATATCATCTCCGGGCTGGTACTCCCTAACCTCCTCAAATTCCATACCTCTACCTTTAAATACACTCTGGTATTCTCCAGCAAATACTTCGTTAACTAAACGACAGGCAATAATCTGGATATACCTTATCTGGGTTAATACTTCTTTAGGAATCATCCCTATTAAGGAACTTCTATCTCTTCAAATATTCTTTTAATTATATCCTCAGAGGTTTTACCTTCAGCTTCAGCCTCATAACTTACAATTATCCTGTGTCTTAAGATATCGGGGGCTACTGACTTTACGTCTTGAGGAGCCACATAACCTCTGCCTTGAATAAAGGCGTAGGCTTTAGCCGCTAAAGTAAGATAAATAGTAGCTCGGGGAGAAGCTCCATATTGAATAAGGGGGGTTAAATCTTCTAACTTATACCTGGCTGGTTGACGGGTAGAAAAAACTATATTTAAAATATACTCCTCAATTCGCTCATCCATATAAACTTCATCTACAACTTTCCTCACCTTAAGAATATCCTCAGGAGATATAACTGGGCAGGGGTTAATTTCTTTATCAGTAAAACTCATTCTTTTTAAGATTTTACGCTCTTCTTCCCAGGAAGGATAAGTTATATTTACCTTCAACATAAATCGGTCAAGTTGAGCTTCGGGTAAAGGATAAGTTCCTTCTTGCTCTATAGGGTTCTGAGTAGCTAAGACTAAGAAAGGCTCATCTAATTTAAAAGTTTCCTCTCCAATAGTAACCTGCCTTTCCTGCATAGCTTCTAAAAGAGCACTTTGCACTTTAGCCGGAGCTCGGTTTATCTCATCAGCTAAGATTATGTTAGCAAAGATAGGACCTTTCTTTACTGAGAATTTAACCTCTTTAGGATTATAGATTAAAGTCCCGATTAAATCTGCAGGAAGTAAATCGGGAGTAAACTGAATCCGCTGAAACTTAGTCTGGATAGCTGAAGCTAAAACTCTTACTGAAAGAGTTTTAGCCAAGCCTGGCACACCCTCAATCAAAATGTGACCATTCGCCAAAAGCCCTATTAACAACCTATCTATTAAGTACTCCTGGCCTACAATTATTTTAGAAATTTCTCCCTTTAAAGCACTAATAAAAGAGCTTTCTCTTTTTACTTTCTCGTTAATAAGGGTTATGCCTTCTGAAGTCATCTTGCCTCCTCCTTTCTTTAATAGTATCAATCCTTATATTCTTCTTATCCTTCTTCATCCCCAGAGAATCTCCACAGACTAAGCATCGATAATCATAGAGATTACCATCAGGCAAGACTAAAAGTAAAACTTCTCTCACCGGCATAGAAGCTTTGCAATTAGGACAATAAAGGTGAGTAGCTGAAAACTCTTTAACTGCCTCATCTTTTTTGTTAGAGAAGAGAAGTTTACAGAATAGATAAAGAAGACTTAAATAATTTTTCTTTCTAAACCTAAAGCAATTATCCTCTCTAAAAGTTTTAAATAGCTTATCCCTGCTTTCTCTGCTGATTGAACTACCTCATCATTCTTAGCCAAAGAAGGATTGGCATTTGCTTCTATTATATAAACTTCTGAATTACTTGTAAAGCGAATATCAAAACGAGCGTAAGAATCCATACATAAAGCACGGTAAGCCCGTTTACAGATATCAGCAATCTTTTTATCTACTCCCTCAGGCAATCTCCCTGCAAAAACATTTTTTATCCCCCACTTTTCCCGATAATCATAATCCCATTTAGCCTTATAAGTAGCAATCCGGGGTTCATCCTGAGGAAACTCTCCAAACTTCATTTCTCTAAAGGGAAGCACTTTAATTTTTTTATTACCGAGAATACTTACATAAATTTCTCTACCTTCAATATACTCTTCAGCTATAGCTGGGATATCGAAGTTTTGATGAATAAACCTAACTCTATCTATTAAAGCCTCCTCGCTATCTACCACCGAGGCTAAAGATATCCCTCGAGAAGCTTCTTCACAAAGAGGCTTAACAATCAAAGGGAGTTTTAACTTTTTAGGGAGCCAGACTTTTCTCCCCTTGTAAAAAGTGTAGAAATTAGGAACCTTAATTCTATGAAAACTTAAAATCTCCTTAGTTAAAGCTTTGTTATTACAAATAAACAAAGCCTCAGGATTTGCTCCAGTATAAGGGATACCTACCATTTCAAATAGAGAAGCTACATTCTTATCCAAAAAAGACTTCTGATTAAAAACTTCTACCAGGTTAAAGATGATATCAGGAGGATTTTCCTTTATCTCTTCTAAAAGAATACTTATATCGTTATAAATCCCCAAAAGACTTACTGGATAGCCGGAAGCTTTAAGAGCAGTATAAACTTCTTGTTCTACCATCCAGCCAGGGTCCTCAAATTCTTTTTTAAAATCATAACCCCGCTCAATAAAATAAGGGGTGTCAAAAACTAAAAGTATTTTGGGCTTCTTCATTGCTCTATTGCTTCTGAAACTTGCCGGTATATCTATAATTCATAATTAAAGTGGTTATATAAGTAGAAATCTTTAAAATGGCTATTGTTTCGTCTGCAGAAGCTTTGAGTTTTAAAGCTTTGGTGCGTTCAATCAAATTATCTAAGAGTTCTCCGGCTATATATTTCTTCTCCCCTGTCCACATCGAGACATTGTTTAATATCTCCTTTTTATACTTCTTTATGATTTCAAAAGCAGGCTGACCTTGAGAATCAGTTAAAAATATTCTTTTTAGATTAGCGTCATGAAAATCAGGAAAATATTCAGCCCAGGATTTTCTTTTTCTCCGGTAATAATTCTTTAATTTTATCTTTAACCTGCCGATACTCCAGTATTTCTTTCCTCTCTTAACTAAGGGCTCTTTATCTTTTATCTGACTTATAACTTCATCCACATACTCTAACTTCTTCAAAGCACCCCAGCCTTTATATTGAGACCTCCAGTCAATCGCCGGAGAAAGCCAGACCGCAAAAGTTTCAGCAAAATCCTCATCAGGATGGTATTGAGCATAATAATCCTCTAAATGTCTTACAAAATTCCGGCTGTAAGGCCTGAACCTATAAGTATCAGTATACTCTTTAGAAAATTTTCCAAAAATCTTCTGCCATTTCTTTTTCCGGTAGAGTTTGTAAGCATAATTTAAAGCATGGCCGGACTCGTGTCTTAAAAGTCTCATACACCAAGGCTTAGTTTCTCCTTCAGCTTCTAACATCATCTTTTTTTCTAATCTTATCAGCCGGGGATGGGCTAAGAAAAAAGCAATACCTATTACCGGCTCATTATCAGGAGTAAGCCATTCATCGGCTAAATAGCAGGGAGGCTTAAATTTTATCCCTTTCCTTTCTAACTCCTGATAAAGCTGATTTACACAATCTTCTAACCAGGTTCCTTCTATCTTTAAAGGCAAATCACAAAGTCTCAGCTCTAAAAGTTCTTCCTCAGAAATTTGAGATAAATCTACTTCCTTTCTCATCAAAACCTGAAAATAAAATCTATAAAAGGATTATCAAAATGCCGAGAAACCTTTTTGTAATAATAACTTATAAAAATTATATTTAAGCCTGCTCCGATAAGAAATAAAGCAACTATTAAAGATAAAAGTTGGGGAAATATTGCTATTAAAACCCCTGCTAATACCAGCAAAAAACCTGCTAACACCTTAAACCTCCTTCTTTTAAAGCTTCTGATAAACCATAGTATTATATCATAAATCCTTTATCTTCAACTGAGTTTAATAAACTCTTTCTTTGTTTAAACACAACTCTCAATTTTTTCTCCTCAAAAAACTTCTTTATATCAGGAGGAAGTTCACAAATCAGGCTTAAAATCTCTTTACTATAAGGATGTCTAAACTTAAGATAATAAGCATGTAAACAAACCCTTTTAAATTTTATGGGCCAATTCTTAGCCAGAGTATACTTCCTTTCGCCAATTAGAGGGTGGCTAATTCCTGCTAATTGAATCCTTATTTGATTAGTTCTTCCGGTTAGAGGTCTTATCTCTAAAATAGAAAAATCTTTAAAACTCTTAATACAGTTAATCTGGCTAACTGCATACTTTAAGCTTTTCTTTTGAGGTTTTATATAGCCTTTTAAAAGAAGGTGCTTTTTTCTAAATCTGCCCTGAACTATCCCTAGATATCTCTTTTCTACTTTACCTTCTCTAAATTGAGCCATAACTTTCCTCTGATTCTCTATACTTTTAGCAAAGATAATGAGTCCAGAAGTAGGGCGGTCTAATCTGTGGCAAGGGTAAGCTCTTTCTCTCTTTGGTTGAAGATACTCATTCACTAAAGAAAGAAGGGTATACTTCTCCTTTTTAGGAGTAGGGATAACTAAAAGACCGGGTTTTTTATTTATTACCAATAGAAAGTCATCCTCAAAGATGATTTCATTACCCTTAATATCCATCTACTCAAAAATTAAGAACTCAATAAATATTTTGGAAAGAAGAAGTTTCTTATTAAGGAGTCATAGTAAATATTTTTTGAGCTATCTGGGGATACTCAGCAATAAATCTTAGTTCTTCTTCAACCAGAGGCTTCTGATTATGAACATTAGCATAGCGGACAAGTTCTAAAACTTTTTCAGCCTCTTTTTCATCTTTAAATTTTATAGCTAATCTTTCATAGACATTTCTAAAACCTTTTATCCCTGAATATTCCCCTACAGTAATCTGCCTTCCTGTTTCAATAACCTCAGGCTCACCTCTTCCTAATTCTTCAAAGTCGTAGAGTTCGTAATTCCTCCTGTTCTTTAAAGCTCCGTCAGCGTGGATACCTGATTCATGAGCAAAGGCATTAGCACCAATTCCTGGTTGATTTATAGGTATAGGGATCCCCAGAGCATAAGAAGCATACTTACACACTTTCCAGGCCCATTTTAACTTAATTCTTTCATCTAACTTATATCTATTTTCTATATCCTGGGAATATTTAATTGCCAGAACTACTGACACCAGATCAGCGTTACCTGCCCGTTCGCCAATCCCATTTATACAGGTATTAATATAGGCATCAAACCCTGAATCTACCACTGCTTTTGCCCCAGCCAAAGAATTAGCCACAGCCATACCTAAATCATTATGGCAATGAAGTTCTATGGGCATTTTAATTTTTTCAGCTAATTTCTTAACCCGCTCATAGATAGAAAAGGGAGAATCATAACCTAAAGTGTCACAATACCTTATCCTATCTGCACCGGCTGATTTTGCAGCTAAGGAGAACTCTATTAAGTAATTTAAATCAGTACGGGAGGCATCCTCAGCATTTACTCCAATGCTTTCTGCTCCTTTTTCTCTGGCTAACTTAACTGCCGACTGCATAACTTTAATTACTCCTTCTTCATCGAGTTTCTTTTTAAACTTATAAACTATCATCTGTTTAGAAGTAGAGATAGAGAGATTTAAATGCTTCAAACGAGGGATATTCTTAAAAGCAATTTCTACATCTTGAGGGATAGCTCTCAACCAGCCACTCAAGCGCATAGGAGAAATAACTCCTGCTTCAGCTAATTCTAAGTTAGCATTTAAATAGTTAATCTCGTGGTTAGTAAAAGGAAAACCAAACTCACTCTGGAAAATCCCAAATTTATTAAGGTAGATATTGATTAAAGTCTTCTGGAGCTTAGATAGACATATCCGGGAAGTCTGAACCCCATCTCGGTTAGTAACATCAATAATATAAATCTTAGCCATCTTCTACCTCCTTAAGTTAAGTTATTAAGAAAATTCTCTATTCTGTCTAAACCTTTTTTAAGCTCCTCTAAAGAAGTAGCAAAAGAGACTCTTACAAAATCATCCCTGCCAAAGGCTTTGCCCGGGATTACTGCTACTTTTTCCTCTTCTAACAAAGTAGAAGCAAACTCTAAAGAGCCTTTAATAATTTTACCTTTAATCTTCTTACCTAAGAAGTTACTTATGTCTAAGAAACAATAAAAAGCCCCCTGAGGCTTAATACAAGGAAGCCCTCTAATTTTGCTTATTCTTTGCAAAAGATAGTCTCTTCTCTCCTCAAATTCTTCTCTCATTTTTTTAACTTCTTCTTGAGAACCTTCTAAGGCTTCAATCCCGGCATACTGAGAAATAGAGGCAGGGCAAGAAGTAGTGTGGGATTGGAGATTAGAAGCAAGCCTTATTATTCCTTCAGGGCCTCCCCCATAACCTATCCGCCAGCCAGTCATAGAATAAGCTTTAGAAAGTCCGTTTACTACAATTGTCCTTTCTTTAAGTTTAGAAGACAAAGAAGCAATACTTATGTGAGTTAAGTTATCAAAGATAATCTTCTCGTATATCTCATCAGAAAGACAGAAAATTCCTCTCTCCTCAACTACTTTACCAATTTCTTCTAACTCTTTCCGGCTATAGACTATTCCGGCAGGATTAGAAGGTGTATTAAGAATTAAGAGCTTGGTCCTGGAAGTTATTAATTTATTAAGCTCTTGAGGGTTTATCTTAAAATTCTCTTCTTTCTTAGTCTCTAAAAATACAGGGGTTCCTGCAGCTAATCTTACCATCTCCGGATAACTTACCCAGTAAGGAGAGGGAATAATTACTTCTTCTCCCGGATTAACTAAAGAAAAAATTACTTCAAATATAACATACTTTGCTCCGGGAGAAACTAAAATCTGATTGAGGTTGTAATCTAATCCATTATCTTCTCTAAACTTTTTTATTATAGCTTCTTTAAGTTCAACTAACCCTGAAGAAGGAGTATACTTAGTAAAACCTTTATCTAAGGCTTGTTTAGCTTTTTCTTTAATATTCGCAGGGGTATCAAAATCAGGCTCACCAGCAGATAAACTAACTACATCTAACCCTTGCTTTCTCATAGCCTTAGCCCGGGCAGAAATAGCCAAGGTTAGAGAGGGACTTATATTTCTAACTCTTTCTGAAAACATCAAACCTCCTGAGTTGGTATAATATAACTAATTATTATATTTTGCAAGAATTTTTAGTAAACTACCCTAACACCAAGTAGGCAATGCCCAAATAAATCCCTGTACCCATAATATCAGCCAAGGTAGTAATGAGAGGTGTGCTGGCTGTGGCCGGATCCTTTTTAAGACGGATGAAGATAAAGGGAAGTAAAACCCCTACCAAACAACCAACTATCACATTTATTACCATAGCTAAAACTACTACTGAAGCCACCTGAAGACTTCCTCCCCTGAGAAAGCCCATAAAAGAAATACCCAGACCCATAGTTAAGCCTAAGCCTAAAGCTATCGACAATTCTCTTCCTAAAAGAAAAAGCCAGTCTTTTAACTTTACTGTCCCCAGAGCTAAAGCCCTGATTACTAAAGTTGCTGACTGAGAACCGGCGTTTCCTGCAGTATCTACCAAAACCGGTAGAAAAGTAACCAGAACCACATATTTAGCAATAGTTTCCTGAAAACCCTGAATAATACCGCCGGTAACTAAATCCATAATTAAAAGTAAAAAAAGCCAGCTAATTCTGGCTCGAAATATCTTTTTAAAAGGTATCTCTTTTATCCGGGTAAATAGCTCTAAATCAATAGCTCTGGTTTTAATAGCTGAAAATCGGGTAAAATCTTCAGTCTGCTCTTCCCGGATAGCGTCAATAATATCGTCAACAGTAACAATACCCAAAAGGCGACCTTCAGAATCAGTAACCGGCAAAGCTACCAGGTTATACTTTTCAAAAAGTTTAATTGCTTCTTCCTGGTCGCTATTAGTAGCAATAGAGATAAAGTGGTAATCCATAAGAGAATTTATAGTTTGAGTCCTTTCAGCTAAAATAAGTCTGCGGATAGGAATTTCATCAACAAGATGCCAACTTTCATCAACAACGTAGACTACATCAATAGTTTCAGCATCTTTGCCATATTTGCGAATATGTTCAATGGCTTCCTCTACAGACCAGCTCTTCTTAAGAGCTACATAATCAGGAGTCATTAACCTTCCTACACTATTTTCTGGATAATCTAAAAGTTGGAGGGCTTCTCTTCTTTCTTCAGGAGGAAGAATGTTTAAAAGTTTGCGGGTTAACCGAGGAGGCAATTCCTCAAATAATTCTGTACGGTCATCAGGGTGAAGTTCAGTAATAATTGACTTAACATCCTGGTCAGTAAGACTATTAAGAATTTCTACTTGAAGCTCACCTTCTAACTCCGAAAAAACCTCAGATTGCTTCTGAGGAGGTAAAAGTCTAAGCAAGATTAGAGAATATTTAACCTCCAGCTCCTGAAAAAGCTCAGCTATATCCGAAGAATGAAGTTCAGAGATAACTTCCTTAATCTGTTTCCAGTCCTTCTCCTTAATTAGTTTCTCAATTTCCGGCTTAAGGAGATTAATGGGTGTGGCGAGTTTTTCCTGATTCATAGCCTCTCTCTAAATTACTTAAATTATACTATCACATTAAAAGATAATTTCCAATATTAATTTGTATATACCTTCCTGTTAATAAGTTGAAAGAATTAGTGGTTATTATATCCAAGGCTTATCTTCTCTCCCGGTTATATCGTCTAGGTAGCCCTAGTCTTCTAATTCTTCATCTAACTCCTGTATCTTTTCTTCATAGGTTTCTTCTTTCTTAGCCTCTTTCAACTTCTCGATTTATAAAATATGCATTAAGAAAGGAGGGATTTTTTGATTATCCTAAGAAAGGAATTTTTAACCCAAAATTAACTTTTTCTCTCAACAAAATCTTCCATCATCTTTCTTCTGAGGTAAGCTATTTATAACCTTCCTCAGCCAGCCAATTTTCTCTACCTCTCTTATGTCAAAATCAGGAACGTAGGGCTTTATATCTAACAAAGGTGTACCATCAACAATATCCACATCCTCTACTTCTAAAACATTACCCTCTATATCTAGTAGTTTTACCACTGATATTCCAATAGGATTCGGCCTTTTGGGGGCTCTTGTGGCAAAAACTCCGTGAAGATTGTCATCCATATAAGGTTTAACTATCAAGGAATAACCTCTTATTAAATGGAAATGATAGATTAAAATTATATGAGAAAAGCTCTCCAAATCTTTTAGACCTTCTTTATATTCTTCGTTAACAACAACCTTGCCTTTAATCCCCTTTGCTGACTTAGGCTGGATTGGAGTACCTTTCGACATCTTAAAAGAAGAGTAAATTACCCCAATAGGTTTATAAATTATCTGTTTATCCATTATTTTAAAATTACATCCTTTACCATTAAAATAGCAGCCACAACCAGCAAAACGAAACCAAAGATTAACCTTACAGCCCTTGATTTTAATCTTTTAGCCATTAGCCTAGAGCCTAACTGGCTTCCCAGAAACACCGCAATCACACAGAGAACCCATATCATCCAATTAGGCCTGGCCGCAGTAAGAATGTGGGAAAGAAAGCTTGAAGTTCCTGAGAAAGTCACCACTATTGCTGAAGTTGCTGCTGCGGTTTTTGGCTCTAAGCCGGCAATATAAAGTAAAGGGACAACGAAACTCCCGCCGCCTCTTCCGATAAGTCCGGCGAAGAAACCCAAAATACTCCCAGAAACAATACCCAAGACTAATCTCTGCGATGAAGAAAGTATCCCTCTCTTAGGTTGCCAGCCACTAAGCATAAGAAGGGCTGCTGTAGCAGTAAAAAGAGCAAACACCAAAATAACTGGCTTGGTAGGTAAACTTATATTTACCCAGGTACCTAAAGGAGCAGATATCACCATGAAAACCCCAAAAGGCAAAGCTACTCTCCACTCTAACAGTTTCTTCCTCGCATAGACAAAGGCAGCAGATGATGAATTTACCACATTAAGAAGCATCCCCAGGGGTATAGCCTGTGTTTTAAAATCCATCCCCAGCCAGAATAAAATTGGTATGTAGAGTTGAGAACCACCCATTCCTAACATTGAAAAAATAAAAGCGATGAAGAAAAATATTATTGGAGCCGCATACAATCCCATATCTTTTCTTAATAACCAGAGCAAGGCAAGCATACTTTCTTGCCTTCTCTTATCCTCATTTTATTTTCCGCTACCATTTCGCCACAAATTTCGCATCTTACAACATTAAAAGATGGCTTAGGAGCTGGAGGAAAATTATAAGTAAAAATTTTAGATACTTCTAAAATTTCCTCATCCGGCCGGCTAATAGTTTTCTTAAATCCTTCTAAAATAAGCTCAGGATTAACTTCTGCAGGAGGAATTCCTCTCTTTCTTTCGCTCATAAATTTACTGAAGAACATAGCTTCTACCACTTCAGGCTTTACAGAAACCCTTACTGCTTTTCTATCCTTTTTTAAAGCTAAAGTTACTGCCCATTTACCATAATCAAGCTTGTTTATCAAATCTTTTCCGAAAGAATTTCTCCAGTAAGCCTAAATAAAGCTTCTTTGTACTTTTGAATGGTTTTATTAACTACATTCTCAGGAAGTTCAGGGACAGGCGGGGTTTTATCCCAATTAAGGGTCTCTAAATAGTCTCTTACAAACTGTTTATCAAAACTGGGCTGAGGACCTCCCGGAGAATAATCATCTTTTGGCCAAAACCGAGAAGAATCTGGGGTTAAGACTTCATCTATAAGAATAAGCTCTTCTTCCAATAATCCAAATTCAAATTTGGTATCAGCAATGATTATTCCCTTTTCCTCGCTGTAGAGGCTGGCTTTCCTATAGAGAGCTAAACTTATCTCTTTTATTTTAGAGATAAGAACTTCTCCGAATCTTTCTCTAAGATAACTTTCACTCACATTTATATCGTGGCCCTTCTCCTCTTTAGTAGCAGGAGTAAAGATTGGCTCAGGTAATTTATCAGACTCTTTCAAACCTTCGGGCAACTTTACTCCACAAACTGAACCCTTTTCTCTATACTCTTTCCAGCCTGAACCTGACAAGTATCCTCTTACTACGCACTCTATAGGCAAAGGCTCAGTTTTTTTAACCAGCATAGACCTTCCTCTTAAAACCTGTTCATACTTTTTTAATGGAGAAGGGTAATCTTTTATATCAGCAGAAATTAAGTGGTTGGGGATAATATCTTTAGTAAACTCAAACCAAAATACCGAAAGTCTGGTTAAAATCTCTCCTTTATAAGGGATAGCTGTAGGCAAAACTACATCAAAACAGGAAATTCTATCAGTAGCAACAATTAAGAGCTTATCTTCTAAATCATAGACGTCTCTTACTTTTCCCCGTTTGAGGAGTTTTAAATCTTTAAAATCAGTAAACTTAAGAACTCCCCTCACAAAACTTCTTCTTTAAAACAAGCCGGATTTATATAATCTCCAAAGTTCTCTTTTGCCTCTATTAAACGTGTCTCTTGCTCAGCTAAAACCTTAAAAATCTCATCAGGAATGTCTTTTAAACCCTCATAAAATTTTCTTACTCTCTTTATCTTGGCTAAATTTTCAGGAACCCTAATCATAAATTGCTTGGCGTAATTAGAAAGAAAATAATCTCTACCCAATACTTCTCTAAAGAGTATTTTCAAATCTTCATACTTAGGGATTAAGCCCGTGGGTGTTTTTATTGCTTTTAATTCTTTACTAACTCTTTTAGCCATCCACTTCACCCAGACGTGTTTATCTAATTTACTATTTAGGAATTCTTCGGAGCCCAAGTCTTTTAAAAAATAGTTAACTCCAAAAACTTTGGGCACTTTTTTGAGATTTTTACCGAATTTAATGTAGTTTTTAAGGTATTTTCCTAAAGAGACAGAAATAAAATCTTGAATACTCATTATATTTATTTCAAATTTTCCTTCTTCTAAAACAGCAAAAGTAGCCTCTGTCTCTAAACTCGCTCCGTAAGAAATTATACCGTGAACCCAGCTAAAACCTTCCTGCACAGGAACATAACCCTGATAATCTCTTCCTCCAAAGATAATTCCTCCTAATTCTACGCCTTCCCGATTATCTAAATTCTCATCACAATTTTCTAAAGCTTTTAAAGCTACAGTATAACGAGCATTCTTGTGGGAAGGAGGAACAGAATTTCCTTCCTCATCAACTTTGCCTACATACCACTTACCAGAGTAATTTATCCCGTGAGAAGGTAATTCTTTCCCCATACCGCTCCAGTAAGGCTCACCATTACTAACCAAGATATTAGAAAAGATGATTTCTCCTGGAGAAGTTAAAACCTTATAGATTAGAGGGTCATCCTGAGGATTTACATTCTGGATTATACCAAAAATTCCACATTCTACATTTACTGCCCGAGCTACTCCTCTAATATTCCGCAGATAGGCTAAATCATCGGCCAATATATTTTCGCCGGGAAGCATAGCAGTAGAAGTCTTTCCACATCCTGAAGGAAAAGCTCCGGCCAAATAAATCTTTCCTCTACCACTATTTACACCAATAATCATAAAGTGTTCAGCTAACCACCCTTCAGAACAAGCTTTTCGGATAGCCAAGCGCAGAGCAAGTTTTTTAAAACCAATGGAGTTACCTCCATATTGAGTATTTACACTGTAGACTGTATTTTGCGTGTAATCAATATAAACTCTTCTCTTCTCTACATCTACACTTACCATATCCTGGTTTAATCTACCTGCAGAATGCAAGGTATAAAAAAATTCTTCTCCATTTTTAGCCTGAATAAAGGCTTTATAACCTGGCCTGTAAAGAAGACTTACTGAATGAGCCACATACCAGGAATCAGTACACTCCATGCAGAGGATAGTAAATTCTGAATTAACTGGCCCTAAAGTTAAGAAACGAACTATCATAGTTTTTTCTCTCATTGAACCCCGCAAGAGTTCAGTTATTTCTCTTAAACCTTCTTCTCTTTCGATTTGATTAAGATAAGAAGGCAAAAAATCATCTTTAGGAACTAAGAATTTGGTAACTTTCCTGTCTCGAGCCTGATCTTTTGGCCCATCAAAATGATAGGTGTGCCCGGAAGTATTCAAAGACTTTTCTTCTCCTGTCTTTAGAGCCATTTCTCTAATATAAGATAAATCCTCCTCAGAATCAGTGCAGATAAAAATCTCCTTGGGCTCACAAAGCCGATAAGCTTCAACAATATAGTTTAGAGCCTTCAGGTTAGAGATAACCAAAAGTTTCTCATACTCCTGAGTATTTAATTTATCCCTCAGACTATCGAGCAAAGCCTTCTTATTCATAATTCACCTTCAAACATCCTAAGACCCTGACTTAAGTGTATTTTACAGAAATGTGAAAAGAAGTCAAACTACTTTTTTTTATCGGTATGTGTCAAGTATTTGGGAGACGTTCTCACGTTTTAACGTTTATACGTCCACACGTTTACACGTTTACACGTTTTTACGTTTATACGTTCACACGTTTTAACGTAGTTTCAAACAAAAATGTTGCAGCCCATTGGTTATTGTATCTTGGTTATTGGTTTCTTTTTTGGGAGAAAGTTTTTAGATAACCTAAAAGGATGAAGACAGCTGAGATACTGATTCCAGGAATCTGGTAAGCTTCTTTAAGATTAGAAGGCTTAAATTTCTCAAGTTTTTCTATCACTTCCCGACTGAGCCCGGAAATCTCTTTAAGATTTAAATCAGAGGGTATTTTAACTTTCTCTAAATTCTTAAGCTCTTTAAGTTTTTTCAACTCTCTATTTATAAACCCTTCATACTTCACCTCTATTTCTACCTGATCAATCTCTTTTTTATCTTTAAGCTGTAAATCTAAACCCAGCTTTTCTAAATCCCGGTAAGAAACTTCCGGTCTTTTAAGGAACTCAAAAAAAGTTATAGATTTTTTTAAAGAAGACGTGCCTAACTTAGAAGTAACTCTATTCACCTGGGAAGAAGGAAAAATTTTCTTACTCTTAAGCCTTTCTCTTTCTCTTTTAATCCGGGAAATCTTATCCTCTATAAGTTGATAATCACCTTTCTCTAAAGTTCCCAGCTCATAAGCTTTCCTATAAAGCCGGAATAAAGCATTATCTTCTCTTAATAAAAGCCTATATTCACAACGAGAAGTAAACATCCGGTAAGGCTCATCAGTGCCTCTGGTAGTTAAATCATCAATTAAAACTCCAATAAAAGCAGAATCTCGGGATAAAATAAAAGGTTTCTTTTTCTTAACTTTTAAACTGGCGTTTATTCCTGCAATTAAGCCCTGAGCAGAGGCTTCCTCGTAGCCAGTAGTCCCATTTACCTGTCCGGCAAAGTAAAGTCCTTCATAAAGTTTTGATTCCAAAGTAGGGAAAAGTTGAGTAGAATCAATTAAACCGTGTTCAATACCATAACCTGGCCTTAGAATTTGAGCTTTCTCCAAACCTTCTATACTCCTTATAAACTCTACCTGAACTGAAAAAGGTAAAGATGTAGAAATTCCATTAGGATAGACTTCTAAAGAATCTCTACCTTCAGGTTCAATAAAAATTTGATGTCTCTCTCTATTAGAAAACTTCACTACCTTATCTTCTAAAGAAGGACAATACCTTACTCCCTTTGCTTTTATCTTTCCAGTATATAAAGGAGAATAGTTTAAATTCTTTAAGATTATCCGGTGAGTTTTAGGATTAGTATAAGTTATAAAACAGCTTAATTGAGAAGAGAGAAGTTTCTGGCTATGAAAAGAAAAAGGCTCAGCCTCAGAATCGGGTAATTGTTCTGTCATCTTAGAAAAATCAATAGTCCTCTTATCTAAGCGGGCACAGGTGCCGGTCTTAAAGTGTTTAGTTTTAAAACCTAATTCTTTTATACTGGCAAAAAGCTCATCGCTGGATTCTTCGTATAACCTTCCGCCAGGGAAACTTTCTAAGCCTATGTGGAGCAAACTCTTAAGAAAGGTTCCCGCACAGATAATTACACTCTGACCATAAAAAACTTCTCCAAAATTTGTCTCTACTCCTAAAATCTTTTTCTTTCTCACCAGGATTCTCCTAACTTTTGCCTGAAGTATCCTTATATTCTTCCCCTCTTCCAGAAATCTCCGGGCTATTTGAGGATACAAAAACCTATCTACCTGAGCTCGAGTTGCCCAGACAGCTTTACCTTTACTCTTATTGAGAATGCGGTAACTTACAGCACACTCATCAGTAATCTTTCCAATTAACCCCCCTAAAACATCTACTTCCCTTACTAAATGAGATTTAGCTACCCCTCCTATTGCAGGATTACAGGAAAGTTTCCCGATATTGTCAATATTTAAGGTGAGTAATAAAACTGAACACCCCAATTTAGCAGAAATATAAGAAGCCTCAATTCCGGCATGACCTGCCCCTACTACTATAACTTCATAATTCTTCATACCTTAAAATTCTACTACAGAATTTTTATTCCTCAAGAGAAACTCTTCAAAAGTATGTATCAAGTATAAGGTTTATTCATTGAAAATTGAAAATTTACGTAGCCCAAATCTTAAAATAAAAGCCCCCTCTTTTTCCGAGGGGGCTTTTTAATCTTAAGCTTTTAGTCCTTAAGTTGTATTAGTATTCTCCTCCATAAGGTCCTGCTGGAGGTGTAGGAGTTTTTTCCTCTTTTTCAGGCTTTTCGGTTATTACACACTCAGTAGTAATTAAAAGAGAAGCAATAGAAGAAGCGTTTTCTAAGGCAGTCCGAGTAACTTTCACCGGATCTATTATCCCTGCAGAAAACATATCAGTTAATTCTGCCTTCTCTACATCAAACCCTACGTTAGCCTTTGCTTCTTTCACCTTCTCTACAATTATTGAACCTTCTAAACCAGCATTCTCTACTAACTGCCGAATAGGTTCTTCTAAAGCTCTCTTTACTATATTTACTCCCACCTGTTCATCTCCTTCTAGTTTTAGCTTTTCCAAAGCCGGCAAAGCTCTTATCAAAGCAATTCCACCGCCAGGAATTATTCCTTCTTCCACAGCAGCTCTAGTAGCATGGAGAGCATCTTCAACCCGGGCTTTCCTTTCTTTCATTTCCGTTTCTGTAGCTGCTCCTACATTTATCACTGCTACTCCTCCAGCAAGTTTAGCTAATCTCTCCTGAAGTTTCTCTCTATCATAGTCAGAATCAGTCTCTTCTATCTGCTTCTTTATCTGCTTGATTCTTCCTTGAATATCCGCAGTCTTTCCTGCACCCTCAATAATGGTAGTGTTTTCCTTATCAACCCTTACTCTTTTAGCTCTTCCTAAATCATCTAAATCTATATTTTCCAGTTTTATTCCTAAATCTTCAGTAATTGCCCTTCCACCAGTTAAAACAGCTATATCCCCAAGCATAGCTTTGCGTCTATCTCCATAACCAGGAGCCTTTACTGCACAGCAAGAAAGAGTCCCTCTAATCTTATTTACTACCAAAGTTGCTAAAGCTTCGCCTTCTACATCTTCAGCAATTACTAATAGAGGTTTTCCTGAACGGGCTATCTTCTCTAATAAAGGGAGCATATCTTTGAGGTTAGAAATCTTTTTCTCGTAGATAAGAATGTAAGGTTCTTCTAATACCACTTCCATCTTCTCAGTATCAGTCACAAAATAAGGAGAAAGATATCCCTGGTCAAACTGCATACCCTCCACCACTTCTAAAGTAGTAGCTGTAGATTTTGCCTCTTCCACAGTTATAACTCCGTCTTTGCCAACCTTCTCCATAGCATCAGCAATGAGCTCGCCAATATTAGTATCAGAGTTAGCAGCAATTGTTCCTACCTGAGCAATCTCTTTTTTATCAGCTACCTTTTTAGCCAATTTTTTAAGTTCATCCACAACTGTTTGGGCAGCTTTTTCTATTCCTCTCTTTAAAGCCATAGGATTCGCTCCAGCAGCTACATTCTTAAGACCTTCCTTGAAAATAACTTCCGCTAACACAGTAGCAGTAGTAGTCCCATCGCCAGCAGTATCAGAAGTCTTTTCAGCTACTTCTTTGACTAACTGAGCGCCAATATTTTCAAAAGGGTCTTCTAATTCTATTTCTTTAGCCACAGTTACCCCATCCTTAGTGATAGTGGGAGAACCAAACTTTTTCTCTATAACCACATTTCTCCCCTTAGGACCTAGAGTAACTTTCACCCCATTAGAAAGTATCTCTACTCCCCTTAATACTTTTCTTCTTGCTTCTTCATTAAATAAAAGTTGTTTAGCCATATCCCCTCCTTTTGTTAGAAGCAAAAATTACTTTTCTACCTTAGCTAATATATCTTCTTCTCTTAAAATTAAATATTCCTGGCCTTCGTCATCCCTTATTTCTGTGCCTGAATACTTCCCGTATAAGACTCTGTCACCTACTTTAACCTCTAAAGGAACAGCTTTATCTCCTTCTCTTTTCCCCGGCCCTACAGCAACTACCTCTCCTTCCTGAGGCTTCTCTTTAGCAGTATCAGGAATAACTATACCTCCCTTGGTCTTTTCTTCTGCTTCTAGAGGTTTAACTACTACTCTGTCTCCCAAAGGTTGAATCTTCATACTCTCACCTCCTTTATCTTACCGGTTAAGCTTTTCTAATCCAATCTTAGCAGTCTCGGGTTTAGAGTGCTAATTATTTTACTTAAAAAAATATAAAAATCAAGAGTTATTTTTGAGAGATTTTTAGCGTTTTTAAGAGAATTTGGATATATTTGAAGAATTTTCTAAATATTTCTCTCTCTTTCTATCTTTTTCCTTAAAATATTAAGTCCTTTTATTAGAAGTTTCGGCTCAAAATAATCCACTCCTTCTACTATCTTCCTTAAAAGAAGAGCATCTCCTCCAGTAACTACTACCTTAAAATCAGCCCTTCTCTTTTTCTTAAGGTATTCTATAAATTTAGAAATTAAAAAAGCGTAACCTAAAATTATCCCTGAAGAAATGCATTCAGCTGTACTCTGACCATAAGAAAAACTTCTCTTAAAATCTAACTTTAGTTTTTTCGGCAAGAGAGCACACTCAGAAAGTAAGCTTTTTAAAGAAAGTCTTATCCCGGGAAAAATAAACCCTCCTAAATATCCCCCTCGTTTAGAGATAATATCAATTGTTAAAGCTGTGCCTAGGTCTATCACACAGCCTACATCTTTATAAAGAGAATTAGCAGTATAGACACTTAAAAGCCTGTCCTGGCCAACTTCTTCTGGTTTCTTATAAAGATTTTTTATGGGGATATTTACTTCTTTTCCACACTCTAAAACTTTTAACCCTTTTCTTTTCAAAATCTTCCTTAATTTAAGAGAAAAAGCAGGAACAACTGAACAGATAAGAGCTTTCTGGGGGTTATATTTTTTAATTAAAGAAGGTAATCTCCTGAAAAATGCTGGGGGCGTAAATCTTTCCTCTAACTTTAACTTACCTTTTTTAACTATGCCTAAATTCAAATTAGTATTACCTATATCAATTAAAAACCAGCTCATCTCTTATTAAGGTGTTTTTCCAAGTCTTTTATCTTATCTCTTAAAAAAGCTGCCCTCTCAAATCTCAAATTTCTTGCTTCAATAAGCATCTGCTTTCTTAATTCCTCAAGGAGTTGGCGGAGTTGAAATTCTTCTTCTTTCTCGCCGGTTACTTCTTCTACAATTTTCTCTGCCTGAGAATAAACCTCAATACCTTCTTTTATCTCCTTCTTAATAGTCTGGGGAGTTATATTATGTCTTTCGTTATAATCTTGCTGAATCTTCCTCCTTCTCTGACTTTCCTCTATAGCCTTTTTCATTGAAGCAGTTATATTATCAGCATACATAATTACCTTTCCTTCTATATTTCTGGCTGCTCTTCCGGCAACCTGAATTAAAGAGGTCTCTGATCTCAAGAAACCTTCTTTGTCGGCATCTAAGATAACTACTAAAGAAACCTCCGGTAAATCTAAACCTTCTCTCAAAAGATTAATCCCCACTAAACAATCAAACTCTTTCTCTCTAAGACTCCGAAGGATTTTTGCCCTTTCTATGGTATCTATTTCTGAATGAAGGTATTGCACCTTTAACCCCTCGTCTCTAAGATAAAGAGTTAAATCTTCAGCCATTCTTTTAGTAAGAGTAGTAACTAAAACCCGTTGAGACTTTTTAGCTCTAAGTTTAATCTCTTTTATTAAATCGTCAACCTGATTCCTGGTGGGCCTCACTTCTATCTCCGGGTCTAATAAACCTGTTGGCCTTATTATCTGTTCTACTACCTTCCCTCCAGAAATTTCTATTTCAAACTCTGAAGGAGTCGCCGAAACAAATATTACTTGATTTAAAAGGCTTAAAAATTCTCCAAATTTTAAAGGCCGGTTATCTAAACAAGAAGGAAGCCTAAACCCAAATTCTACCAAAGTTTCTTTGCGCGACTTATCCTGATTATACATACCTCTTAACTGGGGAATAGTAACATGAGACTCGTCAATTATTACCAGATAATCCCGGGGAAAATAATCTAAAAGGCAGTAAGGCCTCAAGCCCGGTTCTCTTTGAGAAAGATGGCGGGAATAATTCTCAATACCATGACAATACCCGCATTCTCTAAGCATCTCCATATCATAAAGGGTTCTCCTCTTAAGACGCTCTGCTTCTAAAAGTTTCCCCTGCTTTTGGAAAAATCTAAGCCTGTCTTCTAACTCCCATTTAATAGTAATTAAAGCCTTTTCTATCTTATCTGGAGAGACTAAAAAATGCTTGGCAGGATAAAGACTCAATTTTTCTAAAGAAGAACTTTTTACTCCTTTAAGAGGGTCTATCTCAAAAATATTTTCAATAGTATCAGAAAAAAACTCTATTCTGAAAGCCGTCTTTTTATAGGTAGGATAAATATCTACTACATCTCCTCTTACCCGAAAAGCCCCTCTCTTAAATTCAAAATCATTGCGCTCATATTGAAGAGTAACTAATCTTCTATAGAGTGCTTTTTGCTCCAAAACCTGGCCTTTTTCTAAAAACAAAATTAACTCCTGATAATCCTGAGGAGAACCTAAGTTGTAAATACAAGAAACCGAAGCTACCACTATAACATCCCTTCTACTCATTAGAGAACTGGTGGTTGAAAGCCTCAGTCTGTCTAACCTTTCGTTTATAGAAGCATCTTTTTCTATATAAGTATCAGTAGCAGGAATATAAGCTTCAGGTTGATAATAGTCATAATAACTCACAAAATACTCTACAGCATTACGGGGGAAAAATTCTTTAAATTCAGAATAGAGCTGAGCAGCTAAGGTCTTATTATGAGAAATTACCAGAACAGGCTTGTTGACCTTTTCAATAACAGAAGCTAAAGTAAAAGTTTTACCTGAACCCGTAACTCCCAAGAGGGTCTGAAATCTCTGGCCTTTCTTTATCCCTTCTACTAATTTTTTTATAGCCTGAGGTTGATCTCCCCTGGGTTTTAAATCTGTAACTAATTGGAACTTGTTCTCCATCTAAATATTTTCAGCTCCTCATTATAACTAAGTAAAAAAATATTATCTCCCTGCCCTTTCTTTTGTCCTAACCTTATACTTAAAAAGAAAAATATAACAAAATTTATTGCGATAGCAATTAAAATTGTTTAACATTTGATTTTCAGACTAAGTTTCTTATTAGAGGTTTATTCTTCTTTCCAGCTAAAATTCTATATTGTTAAATCTTAAACATTCTTTCTTCTAATTAAAGATTCATTCATTAAATATTGAAAATTGAAAATTTTTTAACCTTGCTTTTACATTATTTATAAGTATTGCTTTTCTATCGGAAAGCTATCACTTCTAAGGAAATATCTTTAGCCGGAGAAGAATGGGTAAGAACTCCTAAAGAGATAAAATCTACTTGAAACCTAGCAAACTTTATAATATTAGACTCATCTATCCCGCCAGAAACTTCTAATTTAATTTCAGGAAAATATTCATTTCTAAATAAAACTGCCCTTTTAACCTGTTGAGGAGAGAAATTATCCAAAAGGATTATATCCGGTCTGCACTCACATACGTACTTAAATTCTCTAAGATTTTCTACCTCTACTTCTACTTTTTTGCCGACAGCCTTCTTAATATTTTTGATTAAACCAGCTAACTTCAGAAAATCGAATTTATTCCTTCCCTTTATCCCCAAGCTCAAAAGATGATTTTCTTTAATAATTATCCCATCCCAGAGACCCTGACGGTGATTTAAACCACCCCCTACTCTTACCGCATATTTTTCTAAACTTCTTAAACCAGGAATGGTCTTGCGAGTATCTAAAATTTTCACTTTATATTTCTTAACCTTATTCAAAAACCTGTGAGTCTCTGAAGCTATCCCTGATAAGTGAGAAAGAAAATTTAAAGCAGTTCTTTCTCCTTTAAGAATAGCTGAAGCCTTACCCTCCAAAACAGCCAAAACTTCTCCTTTCTTCACCTTAGAGCCATCTTTTTTAAGAGACTTAAACTTGATATTCCTATCTAAAGCTTTAAATACCTGCCTAAAAATATCTATCCCGCAGAGAATAAGACCTTCTTTGGCTATTAACTTTGCTTTCACCCTAAGAAAAGAAGGGATAGTATAAAGGGTAGTAATGTCTTCTTTACCTATATCTTCTTCCAAGGCTCTCTGAATAATCTCTTTTACTCTTCTCACAACCATTTAATCCTTTTAAGCCTTTCAACCTCTTTTGAAACCTCTTTAAGCCTTTGTTTAGTCTTCTCTACAACTTCCCGAGAGGCTTGCTGAAGAAAAGAAGAGTTAGAAAGTTTAACTTCTTCTCTCTGCATAAACTCAGCTAATTCCTTAATCTTAGCTTCTATTCTCTTCTGGTGAAGTTCTAAATCTTTTACTAAAGATTTGTCCACAAAAATATCATAATCAATAGTAGCCGTAGAAACAACTTCAGGATAACTTCCCTCCCTGCAGACTTCTATTCGGGAAAGAAAGCTGACCCACTGTAGATTTTCTTCCAATATCTTAGATAAAGAATCGTTCCTGGGTTCAACTAAAAAACTTACTCTTTCTTTAATACCTAAATCTTTTTTAAAAGCTCTTAAAGAAATAACCAATTCTTTCAAACTCAGAAAATTCTTAATCTCTCTCTTATCGATAGTTAATTCCAAAGTTTCAGGCCAGCTTGCCTTCATTAAAGTTGGAGTTTCTTTCTTAATATTTAGTCTTTGCCAGATATCTTCAGTTATAAAAGGCATAAGAGGATGAAGCAATCTCAAACACTTATCTAAAATAAAGACTAAGAGAAAACCCTTAATTTCACCAGATTCCTTTTTAGATATTTCCAAATACCAATCACAAAATTTATGCCAGAAAAATTCATATACAGCCTGGGTATAATCATAAATCCTTAATTCTTCTAAAAAAGAGGTACAACTCTCTACTAACCTATTATACTCATATAAAATCCATTTATCAGCTAAAGTTAAAATCTTTCCTTCCAAATTAAGTTCTGCCGGATACTCTTTTTCTTTACCTTTTACCCTCTCTAAAATATACCGGCTAGCATTCCAAATCTTATTGGCAAAATTTCTACCTACTAAGAATTTCTCCTTAGATAAATAAATGTCCTGACCTGAACCTGCCTGTAACATCAAAGAAAACCTCAAACTATCTGCTCCCAGTTCATTTATAATCTCCAAAGGGTCAATAACATTACCTAAAGATTTAGACATTTTTTTGCCTCTTATATCCCGAACTGTTCCATGAATCAAGACTCTCTTAAAAGGTATTTCACCAACAAATTCTAATCCAGCCATTATCATCCGGGCTACCCAGAAAAAGAGAATTTCAGAAGCAGTAACTAGGACATCCGTAGGATAAAAATACTCAAACTCTTCTTTCTTCTCAATTTCAGAATCAGGAGTTTGAGATTCAAATGGCCAGCCAAAAGTAGCAAAAGGCCATAACCAGGAAGAAAACCAAGTATCTAAAACATCTTCCTCCTGATAAATATCTGACGACCCACACACTCCACACTTAGAAGGCTGATGCTCAGAAACAATAATACCTGCGTTATAATCTGATTCTGAAACTTTATGCCTTTCTCTACACTCCCGGCAATAATAAACTGGCATTCGGTGTCCCCACCAGATTTGCCGAGAAATACACCAGTCCTGGATATTCTCCATCCAGTTAAGATAAACCTTCTTCCAGCGCCCAGGATAAAATTCAATCTTTCCCTCTTCTACTGCTCTTATAGCCTGTTTAGCTAAAGGCTTCATCCTTACAAACCACTGAGCTGAAAGCCTGGGCTCAATCATAGTATTACAGCGATAACAGTGGCCAGCACTTATCCTGTAAGGCTCTTTCTTCTCCAATAAACCTTCTTCTTCTAACCTTTTTAAGATAGCTTCCCGAGCTCCAAATCTGTCTAAACCCTTAAATTCTAAACCCTGCTCATTTATAGTAGCATCCTCATTCATTATGTTAATGAACTCTAAATTATGCTTTTTAGCAATTAAAAAATCGTTCTTATCATGAGCAGGAGTAACTTTAACTACCCCTGTGCCAAATTCTGGCTCTACTAATTCATCTTCAATAACTTTAAGGACTCTTCCTACGAGAGGAAGAATAACCTGACAATCTTTTAAAAATTTATAACGGACATCTTCAGGATTTACAGCTAAAGCTGTATCTCCCAGCATAGTCTCCGGTCGAGTAGTTGCTACAGTAATATAATCAGGAACTGAAGATTTAGAACCCGGGGTTTTCTTTAAAGGATACCGGATATAATAAAGCCATCCATCTATCTCTTTGTAAGGAGCCTCCTCATCAGCTAAGGCGGTCTTACAACGCGGACACCAATTTATTATATAATTACCCTTATAGATTAAACCTTTATTAAAGAGCCTTATAAAAGCTTGCTTAACTGCTAAAGAATATCTCTCATCCAGAGTAAATCTTAATCTCTGCCAATCACAGCTTACTCCTAATTTTTTTAACTGGTTTATAATAGTAGAACCATACTCTTCTTTCCAAACCCAGAGCCTTTCCAAGAATTTCTCTCTTCCTATATCTTCCTTTTTCAAACCTTCCTTAGCTAATTGTCTCTCTACTACATTTTGAGTAGCTATGCCGGCATGGTCTGTACCCGGCATCCACAAACTTTCATAACCCCGCATTCGTTTAAATCTTATAAGCACATCCTGGATAGTATTATTTAAGGCGTGACCCATATGTAAAATACCAGTAACATTAGGAGGAGGGATAACTATAGAGAAAGGCTTTTTAGCAGGATTTTTTCTAGCATTAAAAAACCCTTTTTCCTCCCAGAATTTATACCATTTTTCTTCAGTATCGGCAGGATTGTATCTCGTCTGCATATTGATTACTTTACAATATAACTCTTTCTCTGTCAAGAAAGGCTTACAGGAAGCGTTCAATTAGCTGTTTTTATTTTCAAAGAGAAGCTTCCGGGAAAAGATATTATCCAAGCCTAAGATACAGGAAGGGTCAAAAACTTTTTTAAGAAGAGCCATTTCTTTTAAGTGAGTTTTGCCATACATTATTTCCAGATAGGGTTTTTTTATCTTACCAATGCCGTGCTCAGCCGAAACTGTGCCCCCTAAAGATAGAGCTTTCCGAATAAATTCCCAAATATAACCTTTGGCTTTAAAAGACTCTTCAGAATTTTTAGGAAGGAAATTAAAATGGAGGTGATTTTCTCCAATGTGGCCAAAATTCACATAGTTTATCTGGGAAGTTTTTGCTTTCTCTTCATAGAAGTTATACATTTCTCTAAAATGCTGGGAAGGTACAGCAATATCAGTAGCACTTTTTTTCTGGTGATGCCTTCTCAAAAACTCATTAATCTTTTGAGGAAGCTTATGACGAAATCCTAAGAGCTTCTCTTTATTTTTTTTATCCTCAGCAAACCAGCACTTATCTAAAGAAGAGTAATTTTCTATAAGAGAACACCAATAGTCTAAAACTTTAGATTTTTCTCGGGAAGAACTTATTTCCTGCTCTAAATACACTCCGCAATTTCCTGAAGGGATAGAAGGATAATCTTCTCTAAGAAAATCTAAAGAGTTTCTATCAAAATATTCTAAAGCACAGGGATAAAAAGAACCTCTCTTTTTAAGAGCTTTTACCTCCTCTACAAAGTTTAAAGCAGATTCTTCTCTATCAAAAAAAACCAGGCAATCAAAATAATCAGGCACTATTTCCTGCAAAGAAAGCTCTGCCTCTAATATACAGCCTAAAGTTCCTTCCTGGCCAATAAATAAGTCTATTAAATCCATATTATCTCTTAGATAATAGCCTGCTGAAGACTTTATTTGAGGAGAAGTATAGGTAGGTAGATTAAATTTAAATTTTAACTTTCCCAGAGTAAAATCAAATCTTCTCCTGTTAGCAAAAAATTTACCCCGGGGGATTTCCACTATCTCTCCATTGCTTAAAACTACTTTTATTCTTCGCACATACTTTCTTACTGAAGAATATTTAAAACCTCTCACTCCCGAAGCAGAAGTAGAAATAACCCCTCCTAAAAAAGCTAAAGGTTCTGTAGGTAAAGCCCTAAAAGAAAGGGAGTATTTATTTACTTCTTTCTCTAAAGATTCCAGAGTTATTCCTGCTTGAACTCTGGCTATTTTCTTTTTAGGGTCAATATCTATAATCTTATTTAACCTTTCTAAAGAAAGTATTGCTCCTTCTAAAGGAACTCTTCCGCCGGTAGTGCCTGTACCTGCTCCTGAAAAAGTAACCGGCAGTCTCTGTCGAGAAGCCTGAGAAAGTATGGAAGAAACTTCTTTCTCCTCTTCAGGGATAAACAAGACTCTGGCTTTTCCCTTCAAATTAGAAGTATCTTCTAAATAACTTAAGAAATCTTGTTTTTTTTCTTTTACTATCATCAAAAAGCATAGGTTAACCTTACTGAACCTGCTTTCTCGTCCAGAAACCTTGCCTCTATATTCAGCCAACAACGTTGACTGAAATAAAAATCAAAACCTCCTCCTACTCCCAAGATTTGACTATCTTCAGACTTCATCCTATTTCTTTCACCATTATGCCATTCGATAAGGTCGCCCCGCGAAACTTTAATCCCCAAATAAGGAGTGAACTTATCCAGCTTACTGTAAGAAACAATAAAAGATAATTGCCAATCGTCAAAAATCACCCTTCTCTTTATACCACTTATTATTTTATGATGAGGATGCACGCTTATATGCTGAAACCCAAACACAGCTTTAAAATCATTAAAAGGACTATCATATATTTTTATCCTGAACCCATAAGCTCCAGCAAAACTTTCTTTATAATCAATCTCTTCAAAATCTAAAGGGTGATACTTCACAAAACCGTACCCTAATTTCCCATCAAAACAGAGCCAATCTAATACTCCAAAACTGCCAGTTAAAAAAACCTGAGAGCTCCTAAATTTTCCTGCTCTCCCTTCTAAATTCCTCTTAATTACACTATTTACTTCTAACCCCCAAAACCACTCTCCTTTCTTAGGCATCTTAGTCCCATAACAAGGTGCTGAAAAAGTAAAAGAAGATAAGCCGATAAAAAAGATAAAACTTATTAATATCCTTCTCAGCACCTCTCCTCCTAGTTAAAATGAGTTTATTTTTCTTCGGGGAGATCTGATTCAAAATAAGGAGAAAAAGAGACTGTGAGAATACCCCCTGTTCCTTTCCACTCAAATCTTATGGTGCAAATTTCATCTTTCTTTTTAAAATTCATAAGACTTTGTTTTCCTTCAATCGTATTTAGCAATCTCCAGCCATAATGAGGCATATTGGTCTTATAAAAATTAGTAATTTCTGAAGGAAGGGCTTTACCTTTAAAAACAAGAGTGCCTGCTCTCGTTTTACCTGTCTCAGTAACAATAGAATCTTTTATAAGAAATCTAAATCCTTTAGGCAGGGGGATATCCTCGTATTTAAAGCTCTGGGACTCTAACTCTCTTAACTGAAGCTGACTGAAATTTAAACTCAGACATCCTCCTAAAAATAACAAGGATAGGATAACAAAGAAAATTCTCATAAATACACCTTACCAACTAAATTTTTACTTGTCAAGTCTTCTCAAAGTAGTCAAGAATTCAGGAAAGGATTTATCAATACAAGTTATATCGTCAATAACTGCTTCTCTACCTAAAGAAAGTCTTCCTATTATTAAACTCATCGCGGTGCGGTGATCAGAAAAGCTCTTAATAGAGGAATCTTTAAATTTTGCAGGACCCTCTATTTCTACCCTCCAATCTTTTTCTTTCTGAGGATTAAGATATTCTTTAACTGAGAATTTTGCTCCCATTTTCTTTAAATTGTATTCCATAGATTTAATTCGATCAGTTTCTTTCACTTTCAACTCTTTTAAACCTAAAATTTGAGTTTTACCTTTAGCCAGACAGGCTAAGACGAATAAAAGAGGAAGCTCATCTATCATCAGAGGAACTTCTCTTTCTTTAATCTTGGTTCCTCTAAGCTGGCAATATTCTACTAAGATATCAGCATAAGGTTCAAAATAATTCTTATTTATATTTATAAATCTAATCTTTGCCCCCATTCTTCTCAATACCTTTAAAAAACCTAAACGGGTAGGATTTATAGATACCTTCTTAAGCAAAAGCCTTGCTCCTTTAGTAAGAGTAGCTAAGGCGATAAAAAAAGAAGCTGAAGAAAAATCTGAAGGTATAAATATTTCTGAAGGTCCTTGAAGTTGGGAATCTTCTATAAAAATTAACCTTCTATTGGCCCTTATCTTAGCTCCAAAAATTTTGAGCATTCTTTCAGTATGGTCACGAGATCGGTAAGGTTCAACAATAGAAGTCTTTCCTTGAGCAAATAAACCAGCTAAAAGCAGACAAGATTTTACCTGAGCACTGGGCATAGACAGTCTATACTCTATTCCTTTAAGAAAATCTACCGGGTTTATCTTTAAAGGAGGATATTCCTCAATCTCTTTTTTTCTTCCTTTTATATCTGCTCCCATCTGGCGTAAAGGCTGAGTAATTCTCAGCATAGGTCTTCTCTTTAAAGAAGAATAAGCCTGTAAAGTAGAAGAGAACTTTTGAGCTGAAAGCACTCCTGAGATAAGCCTTATGGTTGTGCCAGAATTTTTCATCTGTAAGGTTATATTTTCTGAATTTAAGTATTTACCTTTACTTTCTACAGAAACTTTTTTCTGAAATTTATTGTATTTTATATTTACACCTAAATTCTGGAAAGCCTGGAGAGTAGTGAGAGTATCTTCAGAATGAAGGAAATTCCTTATCTCAGTCTTTCCCTGAGAAATTGAGGATAAGATTATAGCCCGGTGAGAAATAGATTTATCTCCTCCAATTTCCAGGGAAGCTCTTATCTTCTTTAAAGGTCTTATTTTAAACATTTCAAAATAATTATACAGTAGAAAAATTATTATTCAAGCCTTTCTACCTCCTTTTATGCCTACTATCTCCTAATAAAATTAAAATTTCCCTGCAAATTTTGTACTTAACCCTGAAACTATTCTTTTTCTAAATATTCTTTAAATTCTAAAGGAAGGGGTAAAGTAAATTCTTTAAACTCTTTATTTTGAGGATGATAAAACCCTAATCTGCAGGAATAAAGAAAAAGAAGCTCTTCCTTTCTTCCTCCATATTTTTCGTCTCCAATTATAGGATGTCCCAAAAAAGAGAGATGAACTCTCAACTGGTGCATTCTGCCAGTATGGGGTTTAAGGAGAAGTAAACTGAAGTCTTTCTTTTCTTTTAAAACTTTATAAAAAGTTAAAGATTTTTTAGCTTCTATAAAACCTACTTTCATCCGGGGTTTATATTTTGTCCTTTTTAAAGGAAGGTCTATTTCCCCTTCTTTCTCAAGAAATATACCTTCTACCAGAGCAAAATACTCTTTGACTATCTTTCTTTCTCTAAACTGAGAGACTAAATCAAAAAAAGATAGATTATTTTTGGCTAAAACCATTAACCCTGAAGTAGCTTTATCTAAACGATGGACCACTCCTGGTCGTTGAGAAGAAATATTAGCTAATTTAATCTGCCGAGAAAGTAAATCTCCTACTACTGAAGGTTGTCCTCTCTTTACCGGATGAACTATTACTCCTGAAGGTTTATTTATTACAATTACATCTTCATCGTGATAGATTATGGGGATATCTAACCTTATTAAAGAAATATCTTTAAATTCCCTTTCTTCTAAAACTACTTCCACTAAATCTCCCTCTTTAAGAAGGTAAGAAGGCTTTTGAGGTAAACTGTTTACCTTTACTTTCCCTTCTCTTATTAAGTATTTGAAGGAGCTGCGGGAAAAAATTTTAAGTTTTTGAGAGAGATATTTATCTAAACGCAGACCAGAATTTTCCTCTTCTACTCTAAAACTCTTTTTTTGCATTTAATCTGTTTAAAATAGCCAATTAAAAGAAATAAACAGCCTAAAGTTATGAAAGTATCGGAAAGATTAAAAATTGGCCAAAATCTTAAATCTATATAATCAACTACCGCTCCTAAAAATATCCGGTCATAAAGGTTAGATAAGGCTCCTCCTAAAATCATTCCTAAAAACCCTAACTCTTTCCAGGAAAGCTCTGCTCGAGTTATCCAGGCTAAAAAGAATATTAAAAAAATAATCCCTGTAAAAATGAGAAAAAAAGTTTTACCCTGCAAAATACCAAAAGCTGCCCCCTGGTTGTAAACCAGCCTTAAAACCACTACGTTTCCAACTAAAGGATAAGGTTTATTGAGAAGAAAATTAGCCTGAATGTATTTTTTAAGAAAAAAATCTGCAGAAAAAAATAGTAAGGAAAAGAAGAGAGTTAAGAAAAGATTAAGAACTCTGCTTTTCAATATTTTCCTGACATTTAGTACAAAATCTTACATAGGGAAGAACATCCAATCTTCTCTTAGGAATAGGCTTACCACAACTTTCACAAATCCCATAGCTACCATCTTCTATTTTTCTTAAGGCTAAATCTATTTCTCTTAGAATCTGAGTCTCATTAGAAGCAAGCCCTAAGGAAAAATCTCTCTCGAAATTCCCTGAAGCTGCATCAGCTAAGTGAAAAGAATGTGAAGATATATCTCCTGAAGCTTCGGCCTGGGTCTTCATTAACACATCTTCAGAGAGGTTCTTAATCTCTTCGGAGACCTCATCTCTTAATTTAAGAAGTTTCTCTTTATAAATTTTCAGTTCTTTCTTTAAGAGCTTATTTCTCATACTTCCTCCTTAAAATTATCTTATCTTTGCGTTCTTAAAACAGACGCACACCTTAAACAAACTTCCTCAAAGTTCTTATCTTTACCTACATCTTCTCGCCAATTCCAGCAGCGTAAACACTTTTTTCCTTTAGCTCTCTCTACTTTTAGAGAAAAAGATTCTCCTTTTTCTACTTCTACCTTAGAGACTATAAAAAATTCCCGTAAAAGGTCTTCTCTTTCCTTCAAAAAATCAAAATTTTCGGAAGTTGTAATTATCTTAACTTCTGCTTCCAAAGAACTACCAATTAAGCCTTTACCTCTCTTTTCTTCTAAAGCCTTAAGAATTTCTTCTCTTAATTTGAATATCTTCTCAAAATTTGATTCTAACTCCGGTTCCTTAAACTCCTGATAATCAGGCCAGATAGAAAGAAAGACTGATTCTTTTTTATTTTGCTCCTGAAAATAAGCATAAGCTTCCTCAGAGGTAAAACTCAAAATAGGGGCTATTGCCTTAACCAAGAAATTAAAGATGTAATAAAGGCTAGTCTGCGCTGAACGTCTCTCTAAAGAAGCAGGCTGAAAAGTATATAGTCTATCTTTCAAAATGTCAAGATAAAAAGAGCTGAGAGTGATATTACAAAATTCATAAATCTTCTGATAGACTTTATAAAAAAGGAAACTATCGTAAAAAGCTTCTACGTCAGAAAGAAGATTAGCGGTTAGAGAAAGAAAAAGTCTATCTACCTCTAAAAGTTTTGAGTAGCTGAGTAAATCTTCTCTAAAATTAAAATCATAGAGATTAGCCAATATAAACCTCAAAGTATTTCTAATCTTGCGATAAGCTTCTACTATTTGAGAGAGTATCTCCTCAGATAAACTTACATCCCGGGTATAATCACTGAAAACCGTCCACATCCTTAATATTTCTGCTCCATACTTTTCTATGATTTGTTGAGGAGAAATAATATTTCCTAAAGACTTAGACATCTTTCTGGCTTCTAAATCCACCACAAACCCATGAGTAAGCACTCTTCTAAAAGGAGCCTTATCTTCTAAAGCTACTGAAGGAATTAAGGAAACCTGAAACCAGCCCCGATGCTGGTCTGAACCTTCTAAATAAAGGTCTGAAGGAAAATTTAATAACTTAGATTCTTTTACCACTGCATAAAAACTTGCTCCTGACTCAAACCAGACATCTAAAATATCTTTCTCTTTTTCAAAATTCCTCGAACCACACTTACAATTAAAGGTGGGGTCAGTAATCTCTTCTACCTCTACCTCAAACCAGGCATCACTCCCTCTTTCTTCTACAATCTTAGAAAACTTTCTAATTATTGCTTCCTCAAGAATCACCCTTCCACAATCTTTACACCTTAAAGCAGGAACAGGCACTCCCCATAATCTCTGTCGAGAAAGACACCAGTCAGGCCTCAAGGAAACCATCGAAGAAATTCTTTCTTTTCCTTGAGGAGGAACCCAGTTTACTTCTTCTATCACCTTAAGAACTCTCTCTCTTAGATTTTTAGCCTCAAGACTTAAAAACCACTGTTCAGTTGCTCTAAAAATCAAAGGACTTTTACAACGCCAACAGTGGGGATAAGAATGAGTTATCTTTTCAGCTAAAAGAAGCGTGCCTAATTCTCTCATCTTTTCAATTAAGATAGAATTAATTTCTGTAACCCTTAAACCAGAATAATCTCCGCAATCCTGAAAATATCCTCTTTCATCTACAGGCATAATAACAGGAAGATTGTAGAGTTTTCCTACTTGAAAATCTTCTTCTCCGTGTCCGGGAGCTATGTGGACACAGCCAGAACCTTCTTCCGAAGAAACGAAATCTGCTAAGATTATTAAAGAATCTCTTTCTAAGAAAGGATGAAGAGCTCGTTTTTTCTCTAATTCTTTTCCTTTAATCCTTCTTATTACCTGAAAACCCCCTTTAAAAATTTTAGTTTTTAAATTATCAGCTAAACTCTCTAAAAAGATAAAGTTTCCCTGAGGACTCTTAACTAAAAGATAATCTAAATCTGGATGTAAAGCTAAAGCAGTATTAGAAATAAGTGTCCAGGGAGTAGTAGTCCAGACTACAATGTAAACATCTTCTCCTTCAAGGAGATCATCTCTTAATTTAAACTTCACATAAATAGAATCAGAAACCTTATCTTTATACTCTACTTCTGCTTCAGCTAAGGCGGTAGCACATTCTAAACACCAATTAACCGGCTTAAGGCCCCTGTAGAGATAACCACCTTTTACTAAGTCGGCTAAAAGCTGGAGGACTTTTGCTTCGTATTCTGGGTCTAAAGTAAGATAAGGATTCTCCCAATCAGCAAAGACACCCAATCTTATAAAATCTTTCCTCTGAATATCTACATATTTTAGAGCAAAGTCTTTAGCTTTCTTTCTAAACTCTATCTGATTAACTTTATCTTTCTTCTCCTTCAATTCTTCCAGAAGCTTTATCTCTACAGGTAAACCATGACAATCCCAACCAGGTATAAAAGGAGTACTATAACCGCGCAAAGCCTTATATTTTATAACAATATCCTTAAGAATCTTATTTAAAGCATGACCTATATGAATCTTGCCATTAGCATAAGGAGGTCCATCATGGAGAATATACTTAGGACCCCTCTCAGGAGAATTTATCTTCTGGTAAATTTCTTTATTCTGCCAGAAGTCCAAAATCTCAGGCTCTAAAGAACGCAGATTCGCCTTCATTGGAAAAGAAGTTTTAGGAAGATTTAAAGTTTTAGAATAATCCATATCTTTTAGGATAATCTGTCTTTTATTAAAAGAGAAAGTTTTTTTCTTATCCGGTAGGGAATAACCCTTTTAGGCGTAACTATAGAATTTTTTAAGGCGTCTCTACAAAGACATTTTCTTTCTGAAGAAATCTTGGGAATAAAAGCTCGCAAAATTTTCTTAGCATTCTCTACATTCTTTAATAAATTCTTTATTACCAACTCAGCATTAACTTCATCATGAGAGGGATGCCAGCAATCGTAATCAGTAACCGCAGCTAAGGTAGTATAACAAATCTCAGCCTCCCGGGCTAACCTTGCTTCAGCCATATTAGTCATACCAATTATATCTATACCCCAACTCCTGTAAAGATTAGACTCAGCTAAAGTAGAAAACTGAGGTCCCTCCATATTTAAGTAAGTAGCCTCAAAATGAACTCTAAAACCCTGTCCTTTTACTGTATCATATAAGAGTTGAGACAGCTCTGGACAGGCAGGTTTAGAAAAACTTATATGCACGACTATACCCTGGTCAAAAAAAGTATATTTTCTGGCTTGATTTGTCCTGTCTACAAATTGAGTAGGGATAACAAAATCTAAGGGCTTTATTTCTTCTTTTAAAGAGCCACAAGCAGAGACTGAAATAATCCTTTCTACACCCAAAAGCTTCATTCCATAGATATTAGCCCGGTAATTTATCCCTGAAGGCAAAATCTTATGGCCACGACTATGCCGGGGAAGAAAAACTATTTCTCTACCTTCTAACTTAGCCAGTAAAAACTTATCTGAAGGCTTACCGAAAGGAGTATTAACTTTTACCCACCTCCTATCTTCTAAGCCTTCCATATCGTAGAGCCCGCTTCCTCCAATAATACCTATCTTACCCATCAATCCTCCCTTTTTTAGCTTTAACTATTTACCCCGTACCATCCTCTTTCAAGGAAAGGGGTTAAGTCGTGATGCGTTTACTCAACTCTTCTGCTCTCTTATTAGCCTTTTCTATAGCTTCTTTAACTATTCTTTTAAAATTCTTCTTTTTAAAATACAAAAGAGCTTTTTCAGTAGTTCCTCGGCGAGAAGCCACCTTTTCTACCAACTCTAAGAAATCATCTTTCTCAGAAATGAGTTCTCCTGCACCTTTAAAAGTATTAAAAACTAAAAAATGAGCTTCCTCTTTAGAAAAACCTAAACTTAGTGCAGAATCTTCCAGGCAGTAGAGAAAATAGAAAATATAGCCAGGACCACTTCCAGAAATAGCAGTAAGGGGATTTATATACTTCTCTTTTAATACTAGACAACTTCCTATACTCTTAAAGATTCTTTTTGCTTTTTTTAAATCAGCTAAACTCGCATATCTACCTTTAGAGAGCCCGGTTACACTTCTTTTTACCTTAGCTGGTAAATTAGGCATTACCCTTATTACTCTGGTCTTTTTGCCGATAGCTTTCTCAATGAAAGAAGTAGTTATCCCCGCAGCTATAGAAATTATAAGTTGATTGCGGTAAAATCCCCTTATTCCTTCTAAAACTTCTCTTATATCTTGAGGTTTAACAGCAATTATGATGGTAGAAGATTTGTTTACTACCTCCTCCAGATTCTTAGCCTTCCTTAACAAAGAATCTTTTTTTAATTTAGAAAGCTTACTCCTGTCTTTATCGTATACTAATACTCTTTCTTTTCTGTAATTAGAGAGCAAACCTCCCAGTAAAGCTCTACCCATATTTCCACAACCGATTATTCCCACCATTTTCTCTTATTATTTTTAGGGATTAAATTAACATAAAAAAATGCCCCTGTCAATTTAAAGAAGAAAATTTTAGAAAACTCTCCAAAGAATAGTAATGAATTTTCCTGATTAAGAAAATATGTCTTCTTATCCTTTTAAAATAAGGGAAAGAATGCAAGAAGGATTAGGAAAAAGATGGAATTAGCGCGCCCGGCAGGACTCGAACCTGCAACCCTCTGCTTAGCTTACCACTCCGAATTTCTTCGGCTCCCGACAAACATATCGGGATTGTGGTCTGGACTATGTCTTAGCCATCTCAGGCCTGCGGCGTATAGTCTCTGAGGATCCCTTTATATCAAAGTAAGCGGAGGCCCATTTTATGTACTTACTCTGATTGTTGCTAGGTTTGTCAAAGCGGATAGCTTTTGGGCAATTAGGAGCATTGGGTACATACAGTACCTTCTCTTTCTCAGGGCAATAGATAGCGTAGTAATCGAAATCCTCCTTTTTATAGCGTCGAGTGTGAGTTCCTTTCTTATCTACCCAACTTGTTCTGAACTTCACCTCAATAGTACCATTCTTTTTGAGATGCGCATATTTTACTTGAATCTTTACAACCTCCCCATCTTTTAACACCGCTAGTAAGTCGTAATGTTGGTGCTCAGAAATGGGAATACAAGGCACATATCCTTTTTCTACTAAATCAGAGATAACATTTGCAAACCCTATATCCGCTTTGACCTTTGTATGATGCACTCTCACCTCCTTTCCTTTTAAATTTTGCCTCCGCCCTTGGATATAAAGGTTTCCTGCAAGTGATCCATCCTTTTCCTTAAGAAAAAGGAGGACTTCCTTGCATACAGCCACATCCACTCTATGCGTTCATTTCCGCATAGAGGCTCCTCTTTGAAGGCAGATGCTCTATCCTGTTGAGCTACGGGCGCACGCTTAACAGCATAAAAATTTTACCATAGATTAAAAAACTCGCAAGTATTTAGCTACTGAATCCCCATTTCCCCAGCTATCTGGCAAGGAGTTAAAAATATTCAAATCTTTAAAACATTTTTATTTAAAACAGAAATGTTAGAAAAGGAGAGCGTCTCTTAATTACTGATTCATTGAAAGCAAGAATTCAGCATTGGACTTAGTCTTAGACATCTTCTCAATCAAAAGTTCTATTGCTTCTATAGAATTTAAATCATTTAAAACTTTTCTTAAAATCCAGATTCTCCTCAATTCATCAGGATGAAGCAAGAGCTCTTCTCTCCGAGTATTTGAACGTTTAATATCCACTGAAGGGTAAATTCTTCTCTGAAAGATATTTCTGTCTAAAGTTATCTCCATATTTCCTGTGCCTTTAAATTCCTCAAATATTACATCATCCATTCGGGAACCGGTATCTATTAAAGCTGTAGCAATTATAGTTAAAGAGCCTCCTTCTTCAACTGCTCGGGCTGCCCCAAAAAACCTCTTCGGTTTATGTAAAGCATTGGAGTCTATACCTCCAGAAAGAATTCTTCCTGAATGAGGTTCTACCAGATTGTAGGCTCGAGCTAACCGGGTAATACTATCCAAGAGAATAACTACATCTCTTTTATGTTCCACCAGCCTTTTTGCTTTCTCCAAAACCATTTCAGCTACCTGAATATGTCTATCTGCAGGCTCATCAAAGGTAGAACTTATGACTTCACCCTTCACTATCCTCTTCATTTCAGTAACTTCTTCAGGCCGTTCATCGATAAGAAGCACTATAAGAATAACGTCGGGATGGTTAGCCATAATGGAATTAGCTACTTTCTGAAGAAGAACGGTTTTCCCACTATAAGGAGGAGCAACTATAAGACCACGTTGACCTTTACCAATAGGAACGAGCAGGTCTAAAATCCGGGTAGATACCTCTTCAGGCTTAGTCTCTAAGATAAACCTCTCCTTAGGATATATAGGAGTTAAATTATCAAAGAGAACCCTTTCTTTAGCTTCTTCAGGGTCTTCAAAATTAACTGCTTCTACTTTCAAGAGAGCAAAATACTTCTCGTTCTCCTTGGGTGGCCTTATCTGACCACTTACAGTGTCTCCAGTCTTAAGGGAAAATTTCCTTATTTGAGAAGGTGAAACATAAATATCATCAGGAGAAGGAAGATAATTATAATTAGGGGACCTTAAAAAGCCAAAACCTTCAGATAAAACCTCCAAAACCCCTGAGCCAAACATTAAACCTTCCTTTTCTGCCTGAGCTTGCAGTATCTTAAATATCAAATCTTGTTTCCTAAGACCACTTACCCCGTTAATAGCAAGCTCTTTAGCCACCTTATTAAGTTCAGAAATCTTCATCTCCTTTAAGGTTCCGATATCCATTTTACCTTCCTCCTGGTTAAAAAATTTTAAATTCTAAATAAATTTCCTAATTAAACTTCTGGACCTTAGAAATCTCTTTTGCCAAAAAATCAGCTCTTTCTTTTAAATCCTTTAAACTACCTGAATTACTAATCACCCAATCAGCTTTCTTTTCCTTAACCTTCAAAGGGAGCTGATTCTTAATAAAAAAGTTTGTCTCTCTATCTGAATAGCCTAAACTTTTTGCTCTCTGAAATTGAGCCCTTTTAGCAGAACTGACCACAACAACCTTATCAAAGAATTTTTCTAAACCTTTCTCATAAAGAAGAGGAACCTCTACTATCAAAACCTCAGTTTTTTTCTTAAAGGTTTTAATTGCTTTATGCATTTCTTTTATAATAAGAGGATGCGTTAACCTTTCTAATTCTTTTAAAAGAGCAGGGTTAGTGAGGATTTTCTTCCGGAGTTTTTTCTTAGAAATCTTGGTCTTATTTAAAATATTTTCTCCAAATATTTTTATTAGCTTTTTCTTTAAATGGCTCTTTTTTAAAAGATTGTTGTATAATCTATCTACGTCTAAAACTTTTAACCCTTTCTTTTTCAAAAACTTAGCTAAACTACTCTTACCGGTTAAAAACCCGCCGGTTAACCCTATCAAAAGCATTTTAATCTGGGGCTACAATTGAATTGTAGAGATTAAGATAATCTCTGGCTGTCTTAGACCAAGAAAAATCTAATCGGGAAATTCTCTTCTGAATATTCTCCCAGGATTTCCTATCCTGAGAAAATAGCTTAAAAGCTTTATCTGTTGCCTCAATTAAAGAAGAAGCACCATATTCATAAAAAACAAAGCCACAGCCCTTTTCTTTATCCTGAGAATAATCAATCACTGTATCCTTAAGTCCTCCTATTGCCCGTACAATGGGTATCGTAGCATATCTAAAACTTATCATTTGAGAAAGACCACAAGGTTCAAATCTTGAAGGTATAAGAAAAGCATCTACACTAGCATAAATTTTATGGGCTAAACTCTCATCAAATTTAAGATGGAGAGAGAAATTTTGAGGAAAATTCTCAGCTAAAGAAGAAAGCTTTTGATGGTATCTCTCTTCGCCTGTGCCCAAAATTACTACTTGGTAATTAGAGAGAAGCTCAGGGAGAGCTTCAGAGAGAATATCTATACCCTTTTGCTCAGCCAGCCGGCAAACCACACCCAATAAGAAAACTTCTTTATCTACTTTAAGAGAAAAATCTTTCTGAAAAGATAACTTATTCTCTATCTTCTTCTCTAAACTCTCAGGACCATATTTAAAGTAAATATAGTTATCTTTAGAAGGCTCCCAGACATTATAATCTATAGCATTTAAAATACCGGAAAGTTTAAAACTATTTTCTCTCAAAACATCTTCTAAACCACACCCGTATTCCCTGGTCTGAATCTCCTGGCTATAAGTAGGGCTTACTGTATTTATCCAGTTAGCTTTAACAATGCCTGCCTTAAGAAAGTTAAGTTGAGAATAAATCTCTAAAACCTCCTGATAATCCTGAGGAAGGTTGAGAAGTTTAAATTTATCTAAAGGGAATATTCCCTGATAAGCCAGGTTATGGATAGTAAGGAGAGTCTTGGAATTTCTAAAAAAGGGCTCGTTATTCTTTAAGACTTCCAAATATAAAGGGATAAGAGCAGTCTGCCAGTCATTACAATGTAAAATTTGAGGTTGAAATTCTACCTTTTTAAGAACCTCTAAAGATTTTCTACAGAAAAAACTAAACCTTTCTAAATTATCAGGATAATCTCCGGAAGGTGTATTGTAAAGATAATCTCGCAGATAATAATTATCGTTTCTTATAAATATTACCTCTATATTCTTACCAATTTTAGAAACACCAAATTCCTCATTAACAACTTCAGGCTTTATATTTTTATAGAGAGGCATAAATACTTTCACTTCTAAGCCTGCTTCTTCTAAACCCAGAGGTAAAGCTCCGGTTACATCGGCTAACCCTCCGGTCTTGGCAAAGGGAAAAACTTCAGAAGAAAAAATAACTACTTTCATCCTTAAGACCTCCTTATCCTTGCTTTTACTTAGTAGCTTCTAACCAGCTCTGGCCCCAGTGAATATTTACCTTTAAAGGCACATCTAAAATAACTACCTCCTCCATTATCTTCCTTACTAAAGAAGAAACTAAATCTAATTCTTGTTTTTGAACATCAAAAACAAGCTCATCGTGAATCTGGATTAATAGATAAGACTTAATCTGCCTTTCTCTAAATTCTCTAAAAATTTTTATCATTGCTAATTTTATAATGTCAGCAGCTGTGCCCTGGATAGGTGAATTCACTGCCTGACGAAAAGCATATTCCTGGAGAGAAGTATTAGGGCTATCTATATTTTCTAAATACCTTCTTCGACCAAAAAGAGTCTTAACATACTTGTAAGTTTTAGCCTCTTCAATTACCTTCTTAATGTACTCTTCAACCTTAGGATAACGCAAAAAATACTCAGAAATAAATATCTGGGCTTCCTCTGAAGAAACTCCTAATTCTTTAGATAATCCATAAGGGCTCATTCCGTAAACTATCCCAAAGTTAATCCTCTTGGCAAACTCTCTTTCCTGAGAAGAAATCTCCTCAGGAGGCTTAGAAAAAAGTAAAGAAGCAGTAAATCTATGAATATCCTCATCTCTATGGAAAGCTTGAATAAGCTGGGAATCCCGGGAAATATGAGCTAAAACTCTTAATTCTATCTGGGAATAGTCTGCGCTCAAAATTAACCCTTCTTTAAAGGAAGAAACAAAGGCTCCTCTTATCTTTTTTGCCCCTTCTCCTTTAATGGGGATATTCTGAAGATTAGGAGAAAAAGAAACTAACCTCCCGGTAGCAGTGCCTACCTGACTGAATTGAGGATAGAGCCTCCCTTTCTGTTCTATTTGATTTATGAAGGGTTCTATATAAGTAGAAAGAAGTTTAGCAAGCTTTCTATATTCTAAAATCTTTTCCACTATAGGATGTTCCTTCCTCAATTTATTTAAAGAGTCTTCATTTGTGGAAAAACCAGTCTTTGTCTTCTTAACGGGTCTTAAAGAAAGTCTATTAAAAAGGACATCAGCAAGCTGTTTAGGAGAATTGAGATTAAATTTTATATTAGCTAAACTGTAAATTTCTTTTTCTAAAAAAGATTGTCTTCCCTTAAAAGAAGTGGATATTTCTTTAAGATAATCTAAGTTAATTTTTAAAGGATGGCTCTCCATCCAGGCTAAAACCTCAATAAGAGGCATCTCGATGTCGGAAAAGAGGCTTTGTAAAGATTCCTCTTTAAGTCTTTCTTTAAACAAAGAATAAAGTTGAGCTATAAATTGGACTCTTTGGGCTTCTCTTGTTTGAAAAAGATTCTTTCTTAAAAATTCCCAGATAAGATTTTCTAAACTCAATTCCTGCAAATAAGACTTAAGAAGATATCCAGCGACCATCACATCAAAATAAGGAGGCTTAACCTCTATATTAAAAGAAGTCAGTTTCAAAACAACTCTTTTTAAGTCAAAGGAGACCTTCTCTATTTGAGGATTTTCAAAAATTTCTTTAATTCTATCTATTTCTCTGAGGAGATAAACTTCTCCTGAATAATAAATAAAGAGCGAATCTTCTCCTAAATAAAATATTAACTTCTTGTTCTCTTTTATTTTAAGGATAACTCCGGTAGTGAGTTCTTTTAAAATTACCTCTTCTCTCTTGTGGGGAGACTCTATTGAGAATTCTTCAAGTAAAGATTTGAATTCCAATTCTCGACATAGACTCTGAAGTTGAAGATAGTCAGGTTTTCCTACTTTAAGGTCTTTAATATCCAAATTTAGAGGCACATCTCTCCTCAATAAAGCTAAATCTTTACTCAAAAGCATAGCTTTTTGAGAATTTAAAATTGCTCTCTTTAAAGATTCTTTAGGAAGAGAATCTATATTCCTTAGAAGATTCTCAATAGTTTCAAAGCTTCTAATGAGAAAACTGGCATTTTTAGGACCTATCCCTTTTACTCCCGGGATATCGTCTATAGAATCTCCGCAGAGAGCCAAAAAATCAGGAATAAACTTAGGAGCTATCCCTAAACTTTCTTTAACTTTATCTTCATCATAAAGAATATTTTTATGGAGATTATATACCATAATTAATTTATCTTCTATAACCTGAAAGATATCTTTATCTGAACTAAATATTACACACTTAAAACCTTTATCTTTTGCTTTTTGGGCTAAACTGGCAATTAAATCATCAGCTTCAAAACCCTCTAACTCTACTACCGGCAGAGAAAAGGCTCTTATTACTTTTTTTATCCAGGGGATTTGAATTTTAAAACTGTCGGGCACTGGAGTTCTACTAATTTTGTAATCTTTAAATTTCTCCTGGCGAAAAGTCTTACGAGAAACATCAAAGCATACAGCTAAATATAGGGGATTAAATTCTTTAAGAATCCTCCTTAAGGTATTCAAAAACCCAAAGATAGCCCCAGTGGGAAAACCCTGAGAGGTGCTCAAGCCTTTTATAGCAAAAAAAGCTCGATAAGAAAAACTTGAACCATCTATAAGGTAAACGGTATTCTCTGAAAAAAATCTCTGCCCATACATCTATGTTAGTTCTCTCACCTTGAGATTAAAAGATTATTTTATAGTTTTATAATGTACTACAAATCAGGCTTCAGGAATGAATCTAACGCCGGTTAAAACTTTAATTTTTCTGGGTTAATGATAGAGCAAAAATAAGAATTATTTCCGGAAAATTTTCGGTACTGAATTAATTGCTTTTCTCAGTTCCTGGATTAGGGAAAGATAATCTCCTTCCTTAAGGTAGTTTAAAGAATTCTCAAGACGGTCTTCAATATTCTCTTTTAAAGCTTCCTCTTTAGCTGTCTTATGATATTCTTCAGCTTTAGAGATAAGGTCTTTATCCGGAGGGTTAAGTTTTAATACCTTACCAAATTCCTTCTCAGCTTCCTGGTAAGAATGCTTAGTTAAAGCTTTAAAACCCAGGTCAAAATGAAGTTTTGCCTCCTCCAATTTTCTTAAACGCTCTTGCTCTCTCTCAGAGATTACCTCTTGGGAAAGTTGAGCTGCTTTTTTCTCTAATTCTTCTCTTCTTATCTCTTCAAAAGCTCCCAATTTTAAAAGATGCTGACGAGCCTTACCTCGCCAGTAATCACCTTTCTCAGCTAATTTATACCTTTTCTTCCAATAAAAAATTGCCTTGCGGGGTTGATTTTTCTTCTCGTATAAAAAACCTAAATTAGCATAAGGAGCTGAATAATGGGGGTCTATTTCTAAAGCTTTTAAATACATCGCTTCTGCTCTATCTAAATCTCCTAAACCCTCATAGACTATCCCTAAATCATTATAAGCTTCTTTAAAACTTGGGTCTATTTGAATAGCTTTAAGATAAAAGCTTAAAGCTCCCTCTAAATTCCCCTGACTCTGAAGTTTGTAACCTTCTTCTCGATAAACCTTAGCCTGCTCTTTAACTGGAGAAGAACTAACAGCTTCTCCCCAGAAGAAAGTCAGAGAAAAAAGACTCAGCATAAACCATCTCTTCATCTCTTTATCAAATTAACACATTCTAAAATTGATGTCAATAATATTTTACCTGGAGTTTCCCCAAAATTTTTAAGTTAGTAAGGGAAAGAGGAAGAGCTGTTTTTCGTTATTTTGCTTTTTCTTTCTCCAGGGCCATCTCCATTTTGTATTAAACAGAATTCTAAATATCCCATCTG
>JAGGWS010000006.1 GCA_021163425.1 Candidatus Omnitrophota bacterium | reverse complement strand
TCTATGCCAAATCTTAAAATATCCCTTCTTCTTATTAAAGGTTTATTCATTGAAAATTTACATAACTTGACACTTTATCTTGAAGAAATGGAAGGAGAAAATAGATGAATGTCAAATGTGAAGACACAGCCCCATTATTCAGAATTAGAAAAAGAGGGGGTAATAGATTTAATTTTCTCAGAAGCAGACTTGATTACTTCTTTAAGATAACCTATTTCTTCATCCTTTTCTAAAATTGTCTTTTTAAGTTCTTCTATCTGTTCATTTAGAGCGTTCTTTTCCTTAAAATGGTTTAGTATTGCCTCTCTATCTTTTTTACATTCGGATAAAAGCTCTTCTTTCTTTTCTACTTCTTGCCGGAGAAAGTCTAATTCTTTTTTAAGACCTTCAACTTTAGTTTCAAGTTCGTCTCTCTCTTGAGAAAGCTTACTCATTTCCTGGGATTGAGCTTCTACCTGCTCTCTAAATTGAGAAGTAAGCCCTTCCTTCCCCTGTTTTAAAAAAGAAATATTACTCTTAGCCCCAGCAAGATTATCTTCTAAAATCTTCCGGGTTAAATCCTCTCTTTTCTTAAGTTGGGAAATAAACCTCTGACTTTTTCCTTCAATCTCTTTTAACTGAAAAAGAAGTTTTTGTCTTTCCTTGGTTATCCGGCTGAGTTTATCTTTGAAGCTTAAAAATTCTTCCTTTACTAAACTTAATTCTTTATTTAAGGAATTAATTTTCTCCTCCTTACTTTTAAGTTTATCTTCTAAATCTGTCTGGACCTTCGAAAAAGAAGCTATCTGAACCTGGAGTTGAGAAATCACATTTTCTTTTTCTTCCAATCTTCTCTTAAGAAGAGTCTTCTCCCTCTGTAATTTTCTCAATAAAGCTTCCTTTGCTTCAACTGTCTTCTTTGAGTCTTCTAATTTTTTATTTAAAGCTTTGATTTCTTCTTCAGCTTGAGAATATTTCTTAATATAATCATTAAGCTGGCTATTAAGTGAATTTATTTCTTCTTTAATAAGTGAATTTATTTCTTCTTTAAGTTTTTCCTTTTCCTCATTATCTCTCCTCTCTTCCTCTATCTTTTTATCAAGAATTCTAATTTTTTCTCTTAAATCGTCATTTTCTTTCTTAAGAGCTTGAATTTGAGAAGACAGGAAACTATTTTCTTGAGAGAAAGTTTCTAATTTTTTATTCAAGTCATCAATCTCAACGTTTTTCTTATTTAAACTCTCTTTAAATTCCTCTTCTTTCTGGACAAGTTCAGCTATCTTAGCTTTATCCTTTCCAATCTGGGAAATTAACTCCTCTGCTAATACCAAAGAGAAACACGAAGAAACTATAAGCAAAAAAAGACAGAAAAGAATTAAAAGTTTTAAGTTTACTCTCATACTCAATAAAAATTATACTTTTTCTTTTAGATATCGTCAAATAGTTTTTCTCAGGCATTGACTCATATTAAATGTTACCCAGATTAAATCTGACTGGCTGCCTCCAGTAACATCAAAGATAAATTGCACACCTGCTGAGTCACTGACTATGGTTATCTCAGAACCAGGTGCTTGACCGTTAAGGTCTGGGTTATACCTTCTCCTGCGGTAAAATCAACCCTGCCTGTGCCAGCAGTAAATGTTCCTGAATTTGTCCGGTTGCCGGTTAAAGCTGTAGCCACCTGCCCTGTTGTTATCGCAACCACAAATAACCCTATTAATATGCTCTTAATACGCATAAGAAGGTTTTCATTTTTTCGAGTTATGTTCTTCGCTAAACCTCAACCAGGCCTTATACAAATTAAAAACCTTGCGCCGAGAATAAATGTACCTTTTTATCAAATCCTCGCACAAAGCCCTATCCAGTTCCTGGGCGAAAATATCTCTTATCTGCTCTAAGTAAACCACTGCTTTATTGCAAGCCTCCAGAACTTCTTCCATAATCTTAAGCTCTTCTTTACCTTCAAACCTTCGGGAATGGGCAGCAGCGATTGAAGAAGGGATAAAAAGAGCGATTTCTGTGAGCTTGTCTTTTACCGGACAGCTCTTTCCCTCTAAAACCGGGATAATCTTACTGTAAATTTCAGTAGCAAGCCGCGCTGTTCTTTGATATACCTCCAAATCCCTGAAACTGCGGATAGGTCTTTTTACTTTAAATCTGGTCTTTTTATAGGCCCGGTCCCGACGTTGCTGCCGGCCTGAAGCCCAATACCCCTGAACCATTTTATCAACCTTCTTTATTTTCTGCCTCGTTTTCTAACAATTCTTCCATTTTCATTTGATGGGGGTCATCTTTTTGGGCCCTCTTCCTTAACTTATACACAACATGCAAGGGGAAAAACTCATAATAATTGTTCTCATCAAACCAGGCACATTTAAAATCATAAAGCCGAAGGCCGGTAAGCCGACTTAAAGCCAGAGCATAAATAGTAAGCTGGGTAACTGCGGCTTTCTTTTTTCCTGCCGAGGCATTGGGTTTATAATCCAAAATATGGATAGAACCGTTTCTTATCTGTAAAATGTCTATATGGCCGGTAATTACTGATGCCGACGCTGCATCTAAATTAAAAGGTATCTTAAATTTTAACACTTTTTGCATATGCTCTATATCCATACTATCCATATACACAGGCACCTCAACCGCAACAGTAACCGAATCATTGCAGAGCATAAATCTTTGTATGGCCTTATGCCTAAGTTTATTATCATTCACAGCTTGAAGGACAAGGCCAGCAATCCTGGTGGCAAAATTCTGTTTGCCTTTCAAAATCACCTCGCTTAAATCAAAGCCTGCCTTTAACTCGCTTCCCCGTTCACCGACCTTAAAGAACTGATGTGGACATTCGGTTTGAATCGCTTCTAAAAATTCCCGCAAGTTCTCAAATCTGGCGTGCTTATGTTCTTGAAGTAAAAGGGCTAGCTTTGCCCGATGCACTGAGAAATCATACACCTGGCGGTGAAAAAGGTGAACGGTCTGAATTATCTGGTTGGGGCTGAAAAGCTTCAGTCCATATGGCCGCAAGCGGTTGTAGCGGCAGATAGACTCAAACTCTTTTACCCAGTCAGAAAGTGTAGAGGGCTTCACCTCAATGCCAAATTGTTCTTTCAGCCTCTGGCAGGATTCTTCAAGGGTAAAACCGGTGTTATAAAAACTTAAGCCCTCCAAGATAACGCTTAAGGGGAAAGATTTTCCTTTAACTTTCTGAGGCACAAATGAACGCCGGCAGTCATTACACAAGTAACGTTGCTGAACCCCATATTTTTTCTTGCGCAGACCTCTCTTTACAGTATTTTTGCTTGAACAGTAGGGACAGGGGTAAATGGCTGCCGACATTGAAAATGCCGAAGTTGAGGCTGTTGATACTGGGCGAGCGGTCTTCATCTCCCGAATAGATGGGGCGGTTTTCTCCCGAGTTTCGGAAAAATCAGTAGATAGTGGTTTAATCGGGAGATACTTACGCCAAAAATAACCTAAAAACCTTCCTATGGATTTAAGTATGGACATTTGTATCCCGCTTTCTACTTCACCGCCTCATAAGTCTCAAACATAAACTATCCACTCTTACTACCCCACCTATAAAAGCAATGCCAGAAATATATGTATTGTGGGCGATTATGCGTTAGCGACAAAGTTGTGGGTTCCCTTAACTTGGAGATTGTAGACCTGTTCACGACCAATGTATTCAATTGACTCAACCTCGGCCCACAATACATATGGTCCACAGTCCGCTGTCTGCCGTCGGCCGCCGACTATTGACTGCGGACTATCGACCACAGTTAAACATTCTTGTTTAACTGTAAGATACGAGTGATTGCCCGATGTTGAAATCCCATCCCAAAAACCCCTTAATCTAAAGGGACAAAGGTTCTGGGAGACTACTAAAGGTAATAGCTAAGTTAGTCCCTTTTCAATCAAAGAACAATTGCAGCAAGGCTTCTTTGCTTTATTTGCAATGTCGGGATGGGTATCATTTTATTCCTCTACCTCTTGCAAGACAAATCTGTAAACCTTTCCTAAATTGCCCATGCTAGCGGGTTTCTCCCCTATAGGGTCGCAATTATCATAGGCAGAGATTTTAATTGGCGCTTTAGAGGGTCAAGAATTAACCCTAATGATTCAAGGGTGAAGGCACCTAAAAGTGTGCTGTCACCTTCTTCGCCAAAAATAACATCTGCCCCCCCAATTCTGTCACCGTATTTAAAAAGGGCTATCCCTTTTTTTCGTAGCATCCTCTCACCATTTGCCAGCCTAAATTCTTCTTCAGACAAAGGTTTAATCCCAAGTTTTTTTAAAATTTTAGCCGGAACTACAGAATAAATTGCCCCGGAATCAACCAAAAATTCTACCTCTTCAGTAACTTCAGGTTTAGCAGGATTACCTACTTCCACTCTTAAAACTGTAAGTCCCATCTTTCTTCACCTCCCCATTATCACACTAGATAAACTTCTGTATCTAACACGCAATTTAATCTATTATATCATAAAAATAGCGGTTTGTCTCTTCCTATGTCAAAAACCGGCATAAATCCCCTCATCTAAAGGGACATTGTGTCTTAGGGACTCCAAACTCCATAACAAGAAGGTTCTCTCAATCAAAGAACAATTGCGGCAAGTCTCAGGCATCTTATTCCCAATATCGGGATGGGATGTCATTTTCACAGCTTCTTCTTAATCGGATTGTACCCTTCATATCCCTTTCTTTGCCACAAGGCCGGCTTTTTGTCCCTAAAACATCTCAAGGAGCAATGTCGGCAGAGTTAACTTTCAATCCGGTCGGGCTCAATTTCGGCAGACTTAATCAATTCTCTCAGCCCTGGCTAAAACCCGACCCTGCAAATCCCTGAATTCACCTTTAGCCGGTAGATACACCTCAAATCTCTCTGTCTCACCATT
>JAGGWS010000049.1 GCA_021163425.1 Candidatus Omnitrophota bacterium | reverse complement strand
TATGAACTTTCAGGAAAATATCCTCAGCACTAAGGTGCTTTTTTTCTTTAGTTAAAACATCCAAGATAACCTGCCTGGGAAAAGTCCACCTAAAACCACAACCTCTAAATCTTGCTTCTAACCATCTTGGACCAAAAGGCATAAAACTCCTTGCTTATTGAAAATGATTTTCAATTTCAACAAAATAATACCATAATAAGCTTCTCCTGTCAAGAGCAAAAGATGGCCCATGGTATTAAGAAAATTGAGGATTGAAAATTTACATAGCCATTAGCGGTTTTCATACAATTTTGGATACTTCTTAATGATGCTTGCCGGGCTCAAACTTCCCTAATAGAGCTTCTCGTATTTGCCTTTGTCTACTTTCTTTAACTTATGAAAACCCTTCTCTTTTGCTCTTCTGTCCAAACCTGTTTTAGAAAATCCTACCGAAAAACTTGAAAATATCCTTATCACTTCTTCTCCACATTTAGGACACCTCTTTAGGGGCTCCTCATTTATCTTCTGAAAAACCTCAAACCCTTCTTTACAAAATTTACACCCTCTTAAGCCTTCTTTAACTTTATAGATATAGATAGGCACCTTCTTTAAGACTTAACTTCTTTATAAAGTTCTGGATATAGTATATTAACTATGAAAATAACTTCTAGCAAGAAAAAAATCTCCAAGCACTATGTCAAGTATTTGGGGGTAGCTTTTTTAATGTTAGTTTGTCAAAAGGTCTAATGTAGACCTCTTCACGTTTACACGTTCATACGTTTTTACGTTTATACGTTCCCACGTTTATACGTTTTAACGTTTTTGACATTTTATTTTGAAAACATTCTGTCAAGTTACGAAGGCTTAAAGTCGTAACTTGACATTTTACTTTCAAAGTATTTTGTCAAGTTACGTAACTTGACATTTTACTTTCAAAGTATTTTGTCAAGTTACGCTAGTATAAAGATTCTATCTCCTTAAGAACCTTTTGAGCAATCTGTCGGGAATCAAAGTTTAAAGGGAAGCTTAAAGGCTGGCCAAAACAAACTTTGATTTTTTTAAAAGAGGGCAAGAACCTTCCTGGAGGGAGCACTCTATCCGTATTATAAATCTTAGCAGGTATAACCTGGACTTTGGTCTTATTAACCAGAAATCCTATACCTTCATATACTTTCTTCTTACTCTTTAACCTTGTGCCTTCAGGAAATATGACTAGCCCTTTAGCTTCTCTCAACTTTTTAATACTTTTCTTCAAAGCAAAAACGCCCACTCCTTCTCTCTTTAAAGGTAAAGCACCTAATTGTAAAATCAAAGAAGAAAATAAAGGGATTTTAAAGAGTTCCTCTTTAGCTAAAAAATTAAGCTTACGCTGACAGGCTACTCCTAAAACTACAGGGTCTATATTGCTTAAATGATTTGAGGCTATTATAAAAGGGTCTTTTAAAGGGATATTCTCTCTTCCTTTAACTTCTATTCTAAATAATAATTTAAATAAAAATACTGCTAAAGACCTTAAAAGACTATAGAGCATTTATCATTCTTTCTCCCTGAGAAAGGAGCTGACAAACTTTCTTTTTACTTTTTGCTTCAGCGTATATTCTTAAAATGGGCTCTGTGCCTGAAGCTCTAAACATAAGCCAGAAAGAAGGAGTAATTATTTTAATCCCGTCAAGTCTATTTACTCTTTCTACCTTTTCTCCCAAAAGCCTATCAGGTATTTTAATCTTGTCTAAAACAGATTTTTCAACTTTTTTAAGAGGGATTGCTTTACGCAGGTAAAACCATCTTCCAAAACTTTTCTCTAAATCTTTAACTAACTCCTCTAAGTTCTCTCTCTCTTGAGCTACCATTTCTAAAAGAAGTAAACCAGCCATAGTTCCATCTCTTTCAGGGATATAATTTTTAAAACCTATCCCTCCAGCTTCTTCTCCCCCAATAAGAATATCATCAGTCTGAAAAAGCTTGGAGATATACTTAAACCCCACAGGGGTTTCATAAAGAATTCTTCCTAAAGAAAGACTGACCGAATCTATAAGATTACTTCCTACTACAGTCTTAACAATTCCTCCAGAAAATTTCTTATTCTTTGCTAAATGTAAGGCTAAGAGAGGAAGAATTACCTGAGCGTTTATAAATCTTCCTCCTCTTAATACGCAAGCAATCCTATCAGCATCTCCATCTAAAACTATCCCCAAATCAAACTCACCCTTCTTCATCTCTCCTATTAATTCTTTAAGATTCTCTTCAACAGGCTCGGGCTGACCTCCTCCAAAAGAAGGATTAAATTCTTTACGAAGATACCTGAAAGAAGTTTTCCCTCTCCCAAGAACTTTCTCTAAAAAAGAATTTCCTGAACCATACATTAAATCTACCAATAGTTTAAGCTTTCTTTTTTTAATTAGAGATATATCTACATAACTCTTTAAAAATCTTATATAGTGGGGAGAAAAATCCTTAATTTGGAGAAACCCCTTCTTTTTAGCTTCAGGAAGAGAAATAAATAGAGGTTTATTTTTAAATAAAAGCTTCTCTACTTTATCAGTTATATCTCTGTCAGCTGCCCCTCCCTGAGAGGTTTTAATCTTAAGACCATTGAAATAATAGGGGTTATGAGAAGCAGTTATCATAACTCCTAAATCTGCCTTATAATTTTTAGTAGCAAGACTGAGTAAAGGAGTGGGTATTGGCTCTGAAGAAAGGATAACTTTAATCTTGTTAGCTGAAAGCACCCCACAAACTTCCTGAGCAAACTCCTTAGAGAGAAACCGACAATCATAACCTACGGCTACTTTAAAATTTTTCTCCTTGTTAGTGGTCTTTAAGTAATCGGCTATAGCCTGAGAAAGAACTCTAATGTTGGCAAAAGTAAAATCTTTAGCTATTACTGCCCGCCAACCATCAGTGCCAAATTTTATACTCATCAACAACCTCCTCAATTTACATAAAGCTTATTTCGCAAGATATACTTTCTCACTTCTTCAGAAACAAACCATCTTATAGAAAGCCCCTTTCTTAACCTTTCTCTGATTAAAGAAGAAGAAATCTCTATTTTGGGCATCTTAAGAAAAATAATATTTTTTCCTTTCTTTTTAAGAAGGTTTCTTACCACTACCACTAACTTAACTAACTTTTTAATCTCCTCGGGTTTATACCAAGTAGAAAAATCCTGATATAACTCTGAGCCAATTATGAGAAACAATTTATCTTTAGAATACTTCTTTTTTAAAGTCATAAGAGTATCTACAGTATAAGAAATACCTCCTCTTTTTAGTTCCAAATCACTCACTAAATAACCTTTCCTTCCTTTAAGAGCTAATTCTAACATTCTAAGCCTGTGCTTACCAGAAACAATCCCCCTTTTACTCTTATGAGGGGGGATATTGCAAGGAATAAAAATAATTTTATCTAAACTAAGATGTTCTTTTACAAACTCAGCCAAAATCATATGCCCTATGTGAGGAGGATTAAAACTTCCCCCCAATATACCTATCTTCATCTTTAATTATTATTGACGAACCTGACCCTGGCCCCAAACTATCCACTTATAAGTAGTGAGTTCTTCTAAACCCATTGGACCACGAGCATGAAGTTTATCAGTAGAAATACCAATCTCTGCTCCCAAACCAAATTGTCCTCCATCGCTGAAACGGGTAGAGATATTAGAAAATACACACGCTGAGTGAACTCCTCTTATAAACTTATTTATATTATCTACATTTTGAGTTATTATACTGTCGGTGTGAGCAGAACCATAGATATTAATATGACCTATAGCTTCTTCAATAGTTTCAACTACCTTAACCGAAACTATCAAATCTAAATATTCGGTAGACCAATCCTTAAGAGTTGCTCTTTTAATCTGAGGTAAAATCTTACAAGTCTCCTGACAACCTCTCATCTCTACTGAAAATTTAGAAAACTCTTTATAAAGAAGAGGAAGAAAATCTTGAGCTATATTCTTATGGACTAAAATAGTTTCTACAGCATTACAGACTGAAGGCCTCTGAACTTTAGCATTAACCAAAATGTTTAAAGCCTTAGTAAAATCAGCATATTCATCCACATAGATATGACAGACTCCCTTATAATGCTTTATAACCGGGATTTTAGAAAGAGAAACTACTTTCTTTATCAACTCCTCACCACCCCGGGGAATAACCAAGTCTATAAAATTAGAACCCTTTTTAAGCAGATAGTTAACCACTTCATAGGAAGGTTCCTCTATTAAGAAGAATAAATCCTTTATCTTAAAACTTTCTAAAACCTGCCTGAGAACTTTAAATATAGCTCTATTAGAATTTAGAGAAAGACTGCCTCCTCTTAAAATAGAAACATTAGAAGATTTAAGGCAAAGTCCAATACAATCAGAAGTAACATTAGGCCTTGCTTCGTAAATAATAAAAATAACCCCTATAGGAACTCTCACTTTTCTAATCTCTAAGCCGTTAGGCCTTCTCCAGCCTGAAATCACTTCTCCTACAGGGTCCTTAAGCAAAGCTATTTCTTGTAAAGAATTAGCCATCTCTTTTATCCTTTTTTCTGTAAGTCTCAATCTATCCACAAAACTTTTAGACTTAAACTTTTTAGCTTTAGCTACATCTTTAAGATTCTCTTTAAGAAGATATTCCTTATTAGCAAGCAAAATCTTACTCATCTTACAAAGAAGGTTATTTTTTAGCTCAGTATTTAAATTAAATTTTAAAGAGGCTTTTTTTGCCCTTTCCAAAATTGAGGAAAGATAATCTCGGGTTTTTTTGTCTAACATAACTCCTCCCTGAATTTAAATTGAGGGTTAATTACCAGATTATCCCGATGGACAACTTCTGAATCTAGTTTTTTCCTCTTATTAGCTATCAACTTTTGAGACTCATAATTCACCAATCCCCAACCCAGAATTTTTCCCTGCTCATTCAAAATCTGGACAGTGTCTTTCTTCAAAAAATCTCCCCTTACTTCCACTATCCCCTGAGAAAGAAGACTGCTTCCTTTCTCTATTAAAGCTTTTTCTGCTCCCTTATCAATTATTAATTCTCCCTTAGGCTTTCTACTGTAAGCTATCCATCTTTTTCGGGCTGAAACACCTCTTTCCGGCAAAAATACTGTTCCTCTATCTTTCTTTTTCAAAACTATATCTAAAAGGACATCCTCTCTTCTTCCTCCAGTTATAATTGCTTTTATTCCAAAAGTCACTGCCAGCTGAACTGCTTCCAATTTAGAAGTCATACCTCCTTTAGTAAAAGAAAGACTTTTCCTTTTTACTTCTTCAAAAAATTCAGGTTTCACATCCCTTACTTCTTTTAGAAGTTTGCCTTTAAAATAAAAACCTTCTACATCAGAAAGAATTATGAGTAAATCGGCGTCAATAAGCCCAGCTACTAAAGCTGAAAGTCTATCATTATCGCCAAACTTTATCTCCTCAATGGAAACAGTATCATTCTCATTAACTATGGGGATTATTCCCTGACTAAGTAGAGTAGAAAAGGTATTCTTAGCATTTATGTATCTTCTTCTATCCTGGAAATCATCCCAGGTAAGAAGAACTTGAGCAGAAAATTTTTTGTGCTTTTTAAATAATCTGTGGTATATATCCATAAGAATTACCTGACCTACAGAAGCTATAGCTTGAAGTTTATTAACTTGAGAAGGAATCTTTTCTATCTTTAACTCTGAAAAGCCAACCAAAACAGCTCCTGAACTAACTAAACAAACCTCTATCCCAGAATTAACTAATTTTACTACCTGCCTAACTATTTTACCTAAAAACTCCTCATTAATCTTTCTCCCACTGGCTAAAACACTTGAACCTATTTTGACTACCACTCTTTTTTTCTTCATCTTAAAAAAGAAAATATCTTTTCTACTAATTCTTTTATCCCTATATTTTTTTCAGCTGATATCTTAAGATAATTTTGAGGCAAATTTTTATCATTTATTTTATCTATTTTATTTATTACTACCAAAGTCTTCTTGGAAAGATAATCTATGCCGTGTTTATTTAAAACCTCTTTAATAGAAGAAATTTTTTCTTCATAAGGTGGTCTTTCTGCATCCAGAAGAAATATTAAAACCCTCGCTTTCTCTGCATGCTTAAGGAACTTTAGTCCTAAGAGTTTCTCTTCTTTTCCTCCTATAATAGCAGGTAACTCTAAAATTGTAAATACTCTATAATCTCTCTCTACTATCCCCCAAACAGGCAGCTGAGTAGTAAAGGGAAACTCAGAAATTCTGGGTTTAAGATTTGTAAGTCTGGAAATAAGAGTAGATTTTCCACAATTGCTCTCACCTAAAAGGACCACATCAGCACAGATTCTAAAATCTAAAACTACTTTTCGAGTTTCTCCAGATTGAGGAGGAAGAGTCTTTCTCCTTTTAAAATTCCCCTTACCACCTCTACCTCCTTTAGCCAAGAGGACTTTCCCACAATCTTTTATCTCCCAAAGAACTTTGCCCTGCTCATCCTTTATCAAAGTTCCTAAAGGAACTTCAATAACTAAAGAAGGGGCATCTCGGCCTTTGCGCCTGTTAGAAGAACCGTTTTCTCCACAAGCTCCCAAAAAAACTTTTTTATTTAAAAATTTAGAAAGGTCAAAAAGATGAGGACTTCCTTTAATATAGATATCAGCCCCTTTACCTCCATCGCCACCCCAGTTAACAAAACCTCTTTTAGTTCTCTTCTTAGCTGAGGAACCCTCTCCTCCCCTGCCAGCTTTAAGAAAAACCTCAACCTCATCAACAAAATAGGTAGCTTTCATTAATTCTTAACTGATTTAAACAGAAAAGACTTATTCTTTCTCTTCAATTTTGAGGATTTTAAGGAGAGTATAAATCTGGCGGTGTCCTTTTTTTCTCCGGTAGTTTTTTCTTCTTTTATATTTGAAAACGATTATTTTTTTATCTTTTTCTTCTTTTAAAATTTCAGCAGTTACTTTTACATTCTTAAGATAAGGCCTTCCTACCTTTAAGATACTATCTTTGACTAAAAGCAAGACTTTATCTATGCTTATCTTGTTGTCAGGAGAAGGCTTTTTAATCCTTTCTACATAAAGGGACTCACCTTCTTCTACCTTATATTGTTTAGAGCCACACTCTATTATTGCCCACATAGCAAAGTTATGTTAACACAAAAAAACTTTTAAATCAAGAAGTTTTAACTGGAGTTTCCCCAAAATTTTTAAGTTAGTAAGGGAAAGAGGAAGAGCTGTTTTTCGTTATTTTGCTTTTTCTTTCTCCAGGGCCATCTCCATTTTGTATTAAACAGAATTCTAAATATCCCATCTG
>JAGGWS010000025.1 GCA_021163425.1 Candidatus Omnitrophota bacterium | reverse complement strand
ATTATATATTTGGGCGGTTAGCTCAGTTGGCTAGAGCGTCCCGACGTTACGTCGGGAAGGTCAGAGGTTCTCCGCCACATTAATAAAAATTATTTAGGCGGATCCGCCTCTGGCGGAAAATCCTCTACCGCCCAGGTTAACAAAATTACAGATTTATCAATTATAAATTTCAAATTTTATAAATTAATTTGTAATCTATAATTGGCTAATTTGAAACTATATATTTGGGCGGTTAGCTCAGTTGGCTAGAGCGTCCCGACGTTACGTCGGGAAGGTCAGAGGTTCTCCGCCACATTAATAAAAATTATTTAGGCGGATCCGCCCCTGGCGGAAAATCCTCTACCGCCCATATTTAAAGCTTGGATTTAGCCTTTTAAGAGAAAATGACTACTTACGAGAGATTTAAAGAATTATTAAAAGACCCAGAGATTACTGAGATTATGGTCAACGGGACAAGGGGTATATTTATTGAAAAATTTGGCCAGAAAAAAGAATTAGATTTTTCTTTTGAGAATGAGCAAGAAGTTATGGAAATAATAGAAGAAATATTTTCTTCGCAGGGAAAAAGGATTGATAAATATCGTCCTTACGCTGACGTCTGCTTAGAGGATGGCACCCGGGTCAATGCAATTATTCCTCCTTTAGCCCGACAGGGCCCTAGTATAACTATAAGAAAATTTTCTACTAATTTAAAGAGTTTAGATGATTTAGTGGCTAATCATACCCTTACTGAGAAAGCAGCTAAGTTTTTGATTGCCTGTATAAAGGGAAAGTTAAATATCTTAATTTCAGGAGCCACTGGTTCAGGGAAAACTACAACTTTAGAGATGCTTTCTTACCATATTCCTGAAGAGGAACGAATTATTACTATAGAAGACACTGCTGAACTAAAAATTCATCACAAGAATTTAGTTTCTTTAGAGACAAGAGACCCTGACGAGGAAGGAAAAGGAGAAGTTACTCTCCGTCACCTTATTAAGAATGCTTTAAGGATGAGGCCAGATAGAATTATTTTAGGAGAAGTTAGGGGAGAAGAGGCTTTGGATTTAATTCAAGCTATGTCTACAGGACACAGGGGGACTTTAGCGGTAATTCACGGCAATTCTCCTTCAGAAGTATTGGGCCGGTTAGAAACCCTCATTCTTTCTTCAGGAATAAAACTTCCTCCTGAAGAGATAAGAAAGATGATAGCCCAAACTATTAATATAGTTATTCAGCAGGAACAACTTTCTGATGGTTCGCGAAAGATAACCCACATAGCTGAACTTAGAGGTATAGAAAGAGGAGAAATTGTTGTCCAGGATATTTTTGCTTTTAAGATGGAAGGAAAAACTCCCGAAGGTAAGATAAAAGGAAGATTGAAGTCAGTAATGAGGATGTATCCTAAATTCTTCTCAGAATTCCAGAAGTTAGGTTTAATGGACGAAAGGATTTTTTCTGATGGTTAAGGAGAGTTTAGAAAAACTTAGGCATTCCTGTTCTCATATTATGGCTTCAGCAGTGAAGAGACTTTTTCCCCAAGCTAAGTTAGGAATAGGCCCTTCTATTGAGAATGGTTTTTATTATGACTTTGATATTCCTCAAGGCTTAAAAGAAGAAGATTTACCTAAGATTGAGGAGGAAATGGAGAAGATAATAAAGAAAGATTACCCTTTTGTTCATGAAGAATGGACTAAGGAGAAAGCTTTAAAATTTTTTGAGGAAGCCCAGCAAGACTATAAAGTAGAACTTATCAAAGAAATAGGAGAAGAGAAAGTTTCTATCTACAGACATGGCGATTTCATAGATTTATGTAAAGGTCCTCATCTTTCTTCTACGGGAGAAGTTAAATATTTTAAACTCTTGTCGCTAGCTGGTGCTTACTGGAAAGGTAAAGAAACTAATCCTCAATTACTGAGAATTTATGGGACAGCTTTTTTTAAAGAGGAAGATTTAAAAAAATTTCTCACTCAGCTCAAAGAGATTAAAGACCGAGATCACCGGAGATTAGGACCTTTATTAAGATTATTTGATATATATCAGGATGAAGCAGGAGCAGGTTTAGTCTTTTATTTAGAGAAGGGAGCTATCTTAAGGAGGTTAATAGAAGACTGGGAAATTCGGGAGCATCTAAAAAGAGGTTATAATTTAGTTAATACTCCCCATATTTTGGAAAATAAGCTCTGGAAGAAGAGCGGGCATTTAGATTATTATCAGGAACTTATGTATATCATTGATGAAGAGACCACTTCTTATGCAGTAAAGCCTATGAATTGTCCCGGGCATATGTTGATATATAAGTCTAAGATAAGAAGTTATCGAGATTTACCCTTGAGAATTTTTGAATTAGGCACAGTCTACAGAAAAGAAAAGTCAGGAGTTCTCCACGGACTTTTACGCTTGAGAGGTTTTACTCAAGATGATGCCCATATATTTTGTAGAGAAGAAGAGTTAAAAAAGGAGGTAGGTGGAGTTTTAAGCTTTATAAAAGAAGCTATGGAGGAATTTGGCTTTAAAGAATTTAAAGCGGAATTGAGCACGAGACCGGAAAGTTTTATTGGCAAAGAAGATATTTGGGAGAAGGCTGAAGCTATTTTAGAAGAGGTTTTAAAAGAAGAGGATTTTTCTTTTGAGGTCTGTAAAGGAGAAGGGGCTTTCTACGGACCAAAGATAGATATAAAACTAAAAGATGCTTTAGGGAGAGCCTGGCAGTGTGCTACTGTTCAACTGGACTTTTTCTTACCTCAGAGATTCGAACTTTATTATATAGATGAACAAGGAGAAAAGAGAACCCCAGTAATGATTCACCGGGTTATTCTAGGAAGTTTAGAAAGATTTCTGGCTACTTTAATTGAACACTACAAAGGAGCTTTTCCTTTTTGGCTTTCTCCGGTGCAGATTAAAGTCTTATCTTTAAAAAGTAGTTGTTCAGATTATGCTAAGAAGGTAAAAGAAATTTTAGATAAAGAGTTTAGAGTAGAAGTTGATTTAAGAGAAGAGTCGCTTTCTAAAAAAATAAGAGAGGCAGAATTAGAAAAAGTTCCTTACATGGTGGTGGTAGGAGAGAAAGAAAAGAGTTCTCAAACTCTCAATGTAAGAACCCGAGGCCGGCAGCAGTTAGGGGTTATGAAAATTGAGGACTTTGGTAAGTTTTTACTGGAGAAAGAGAGAAAAGAAAGGAGGAGTTATTAGGAAGGATATAAAAATTAATGAGGCAATAAGAAGTTCTACAGTAAGGTTGATTGGACCAAAAGGAGAGCAGATGGGGATAGTAGATATAAGAGATGCTTTAAAAAGAGCAGAAGAATTTGATTTAGATTTAGTGGAGGTAGCTCCTCAAGTTAATCCTCCGGTCTGTCGGATAATGGACTTTTCCAAATATAAGTATGAACAGGAAAAAAGAGAAAGGGAAGCAAAGAAACACAGAAAAGCCACTCATTTAAAAGAAGTAAGATTAAGGCCCTCTATAGATGAGCATGATTACCAAATTAAAATAATTCAGGCTAGGAAATTCTTAGAGAAAGGAAATAAAGTAAGGATACGTATTTTTTTTCGAGGCAGAGAAATGACTCATCCTGAAACTGGGCGTCATCTAATAGAAAAGATAGTAAAAGATCTTTCTGGGGTAAGTAAAGTGGAAAAAACACCTCAACGGTTAGGAAAGATGATAGTAATGGTTTTAAGCCCAGGAAAGGAGAGGGAGAGTGTGAGATGAAAAAGTTAAAGACAAAAAAAGCTTTAGCCAAAAGAGTCAGGATTACCAGAAAAGGTAAAGTTTTAAGAAGGAAAGCCGGCAAATCCCATCTTCTTTCTTCCAAGAGCAAAAAGAGAAAACGCCAGCTTCGCAAGCAGGGACTGGTAAAGGAGAGATATACCAAGATGGTAAAGAGAGCTTTACCTTACAGTTAAGGAGAGAAAGGGGGAGGCTTTATGAGTAAGATTTCTCACAGCACTACCCGAAGAAAAAGAGTGAAAAAAATCCTCAAATTAGCCAAAGGAGCAAAGCTTCAGAGGAGCAAAGTCTATCGTCGAGCAAAAGAGACTGTGCAGAGAGCTCTGGTCTATGCTTACCGGGATAGAAAGAATAGAAAGCGTGAGTTTAGAAAACTCTGGATTACCCGGCTTAACGCTGGGATAAGGACAAGAGGTTTTAAGTATAGTGAATTTATCTCAGGATTAAGAAAGAAAAACATAAAACTTTCCCGGAATATTTTAGCAGAGTTAGCAGTAAAAGAGCCCAAAATTTTTGATAAATTAATAGAGGAAGTATTTCCTAAGACCACCGAGGATTAAGAGAATGTATATAATAATTATAGGCTGTGGAGAGTTAGGAGTGAAGTTAGCTGAAGAACTTTCTTTGGATAAGCACGATGTAGTAGTAATTGATAAGAGACGCTCAGCCTTGAGAAAGCTGGGTTCTAATTTTAATGGCCAGACAATCTCTGCCGATGCTTTAGATTTAGAGGTTTTAAAAACTGCCGGGATAGAAAAGGCCGATGCCCTTTTTCTTCTTACTGGCAATGATAATTTAAACCTGGTGATAGGTCAGTTAGCTAAGAAGGTGTTTAAAGTTAGAAAAGTGATAGTTCAGGTTTTTAGTTTTTTTAAAGAGGAAGTCTTCAAGAATAAAGACTTAATCATTATTAATCGAAACAACCTTTTTCTCGATAGATTTAAAGAAGCTCTTGTAAGCTAAACTATGTATATAGTAATTGTAGGAGCAGGCAATCTTGGTTTTTTCTTAGCCAATAAACTTTTGGCTGATAAGCATAGAGTCTGTTTTATTGAGAAGAGTTCTGAAGCTGTAAGATTCATTACCCAGAATAGTTCTATCCCGGTAGTCTTAGGAGATGCCACTCAGCCTGAAATTTTGAAAGAAGCCCGTTTAGAAAAAGCAGATACCTTTGTAGCTTTGACTTCTGAGGATGAGGTAAACATAATTAGTTGCCAATTAGCTAAAGAGCTTTTTAAGGTAAGACGGACAGTAGCTAAAGTAAATAACCCCAGAAATTTGAAAGTGTTTACCAGTTTAGGGATAGATGCTCCGGTAGATTCTACTTCTATTCTTTCACGAATCGTCGAAGAAGAAGCCTCTTTTACTGATTTTATGAATCTTTTAAGTATAAAGAAAGGAAACCTTTCTATTGTAAGGTTAGATTTGCCTGAGAATTCACCAGCAATTAACCGAAAGGTTAAAGATGTAAAACTTCCTCCGGACACAGTTTTAGTATCTATCCTTAGAGAAGGAGAAGTTATCATCCCTAAGGGAGAGACCGAACTTCTTTTAGGAGACGAAATTATCGGCATAACCAGTATTGATAAAGAGAAGGATTTAATAAACTCTCTTTTAGGTAGATTATGAGGATTTTGCAGGGGATTTTAATAGAACTTCTCTATTGCACCTTCTTTATCCTCTGGGGATTTATTTTAAGCCTGCTAGTATTTACTGTAAGTTCTTGTCTATAATGATTTTTTCTCCTAGTAAAGAAAGTATTTCTTCTCTCTTAAATCTTTTGGGAAGGCTTCTTTGCTTGTTGGGACTTTTGTTTTTAGTTCCAGCAGGGATTGCTCTCTTTTTAGGAGAGGTTCCTGCTCTTTTTGATTTTTTAATCTCTTTATTTATTACAGAGACCGCAGGCTTACTTTTTCTTTTATTTTTCCCTTATAAACAAGATTTAGATTACTCCTTAGCTTTTCTTCTGGTAGCCTTGGTCTGGTTAATCTTACCTTTTTTTTCTGCTTTACCTCTCTGGTTTTCCGGACACTTTAAAAGTTTTTTAGATGCTTTCTTTGATTCAATGAGTGGGTTTACCACTACTGGTTTATCTCTTATTAGAGATTTAGACCATCTTTTTTATTCCCATAATTTTTTCCGGCATTTTATAATGTTTTTAGGAGGCCAGGGTATTATCATCGTAGCTTTATCTTTTTCTCAGAAAGCATCTTCTTACGGGGTAGGGCTTTATGTAGGTGAAGCCCGCCAGGAGCGAATCTTGCCCAGTATAATTTCTACTTCCCGGTTTATCTGGACAGTAACTTTAGTCTACTTTATAATTGGAAGCTTGCTTCTTTTTTTTCTGGGATTAAAAGCAGGACTTCCTTATAAAAAAGCTCTTTTTCACGGAATCTTTCTTTTTATGGCTGGTTTTGATACCGGAGGCTTTACCCCCCAGACTCTTAATTTAGGTTATTATCATTCTCTAAGTTTAGAGTTAGCTACTTTAATCGTTATGCTTTTGGGCTCTTTGAATTTTAATCTCCACTATTTTCTCTGGAGGAAAAACCCTAAAGAAATCCTGAAAAATATAGAAACCCGGACTTTCTTTATAAGTTTTTCTCTCCTGTTTATATTTTTAAACTTGACTTTAGCTCTTAATTCTAAACTCCCTTTGCTGGAACTTTTTCGTAAAGGGCTTTACCAGATTCTTACTGCCCATACAGGTTGTGGGTTTTCCAATCTTACAGTTTCTCAATTGAAAAGCTGGGCTGAGGGGAGTTTGGTGTTTATAATTATAGCTATGGCTTTAGGAGGAGGAGTGGGTTCTACTACCGGAGGGATAAAGTTGATGCGAGTAGGTCTTTTGTTTAAAAGTATTGTTGCTGAGGTTAAGACTTGGATATTTCCTGCTCAAGTAAAGATGCAGGAAAAATACCACCACCTTCAGGATTTTCTCTTAGAAGACAGAAGAGTAAAGTTAGCTTTTATAGTTTTTTTCTTTTATCTTTTAAGCTATCTGGGAGGAGCTGTAATTAGTGTGCTTTTAGGGTATCCTTTTTTGCCTGCTCTTTTTGAGTCAACATCTGCTTCAGCTAATGTCGGTTTAACCTTGGGGATAACTTCTCCTCAGATGCCGGTTTTGCTTAAACTTACCTATATTATTCAGATGTGGACAGGAAGGTTAGAATTTATATCAGTTATTGCCAGTTTAGGTATAATTATTTCTTTATTTAAAAAATAATGAGGAGGATTTTTCTCTTATTTTTACTAATTTTAACTAATACGCTCTCCCTTCAGGCTGGAGAGTTTATTGAGATGAAAGAATTGCTGGCTAAGCCTTCTTTCTGGGATAGCAAAGAAGTAGAGGTTAAAGCCGAAGTTTTAGATATATTGAGGAGAAAGAAAGGGAGCTGGATAAATATTTTAGACGAAGGAGTGAGTTTGGGAGTTTGGGTTCCTAAAGAAGTGGGGTTGCCTCAGATTATTTATCTTGCTGGACCTGAAGAGAAGGGAGATTTAATAAGAATAAAGGGTAAGTTTTATTTTAATAACCCCCGATATTTAGGTCAAACTATGATTTCAGCCGAAGAAATATCTCTGGTAAAAAGAGGAGAAAAATTTAGTTTAGAGCCGACTCTTAAAAAAAAGAGAGCTCTTTTACTTTGGGCTTTTCTTTTTTTAATTACCGGTGTAGTTTATCTTATAAGAAATTTAAAATATGCAAGAAGACTTTCAAAAACTTAAACAGACTGCTGAAAGAGATTTTAGAAAAGTCCAAACTTTAGAAGAATTAGAGGCTTTAAAGGTTAAATTTTTGGGAAGAAATTCTTTTTTAGCTCAATTCAGTAAAAAAATCCCTCTTTTAGAACCTTCTTTAAGACCACAGGCTGGCCGTCTCCTTAATGAGGCTAAGTCTTTTATTACTGCTCTCTGGCAGGAAAGAAAAAAGGAGTTAAACTTACAGCAGGATAAGATTGATTTAAGTTTTCCTTCCTATTCTTTGAGGAGAGCAAAGCTGCACCCTTTAACTTTGGTTATAAGAGAAATCTGTAGTATTTTTGAGAGGATAGGCTTTGAGATTCAGGAGGGGAGGGAAATAGAGGATGAGTGGCATAATTTTACCGCTTTAAACATCCCCTTAGAACACCCTTCCCGGGATGCCTTTGATACCTTTTACTTAAATATTCCTTCAAAAAGATACAAGTATCTTTTAAGAAGCCACACTTCACCTTCACAAATAAGATTGATGAGGAAAAGGAAACCTCCTTTAGCCTTTGTAGTTCCAGGAAGAGTTTACCGGCCAGATAATATGGATGCATCGCACTCTTTTATGTTTCATCAGATAGAAGGGTTTGCCGTGGATAAAGATATAAATTTTTCTCATTTAAAAGGAGTATTGGCTTATTTTGTCCAGAATTTGTTTTCCTCAGAAGTTAAATTAAGATTTAGACCGCACTTTTTCCCTTTTACCGAACCCTCAGCAGAAGTAGATATAAGCTGTTTTATTTGTAAAGGAAAAGGATGTTCAGTTTGTAAAAAGAGTGGATGGTTGGAAATTTTAGGTTGTGGGATGATTCACCCTGAGGTTTTATCTTCTTGTGGTATTTCACCTAAAAAATATCAGGGTTTTGCTTTTGGGATGGGTGTAGAAAGAATAACTATGCTTAAATACAGAATAAATGATATAAGATTATTCTTTGAAAACGACCTGAGGTTTTTAGAGCAGTTCTATGAAGTTTAGTCTCAAGTTTTTAGAAGAGTTTCTAAATTTAAAAGGTATAACTCCTGCAGAGTTAGCTGAAAAGTTAACTATGGCTGGTTTGGAAGTTTCTCAGGTAGAGAGAAAGGAAGAAGATTTTGTCTTTGAAGTCGAGGTAACTCCTAACAGGTATGATCTTCTTTCGATAATTGGGATAGCCTATGAAGTTTCAGCCCTTTTTAAGAAAAAGGTTAAAATCCCCAAGGTTAATTTAAGAAGCCAGCCCTTACTTAATCTTTCTTTAAAGATAGAGAATCAAGGAGATTGCCCCTTATATACAGCCCGTTTAATAAAAGGAGTAAAAGTAAGCCCTTCTCCTGGCTGGCTTAAACATAGACTTACTAATTTGGGGATAAATTCAGTAAATAATGTGGTAGATATTACCAATTACTGTATGCTTAAGTGGGGACAACCTTTACATGCCTTTGATTTTGATAAGATAGGGAGTATCATTTCAGTAAGAAGGGCTCAGAAAGGAGAAAAACTTTTATGTATAGATAATAAAGAGAGAGAGCTTTCTTCTGAGGTCTTGGTAATAGCTGACGAGAATAAACCTTTAGCTTTAGCAGGAATTATCGGCGGCCATGATTCAGAAGTGAGTTTAACCACAAAAAATATACTGATAGAAGCAGCTGTATTTTCTCCTTTAACTATCCGCAGGGGAAGGAGAAATTTAGGAGTAGAGTCAGAGTCTTCCTACCGTTTTGAGCGAGGTGTAAACCCTCTTAATTTAGAAAAGGCTTCAGCTTCAGCTTGTGATTTAATTCTTAAACTGGCTGGGGGAGAGTTTGCCGGTTATAAGAGAGCAGGAAAGAAGCTTTCAGCTAAACCCTTCTGGATAAAATTTGATATTCAGAGGTTAAATAATTTTTTAGGAACCAAGATAAAAGAAAAACAGGCTCTCCAGATTCTTAAGAGATTAAACTTTAGCTTGAAGAAGAAAACTTCTATTTTAGTTAAACCCCCTTCTTATCGGCAAGATATAAAGTTCTTTGAGGATTTAGCTGAAGAAGTAGTCCGGATTTGGGGCTATCAAGAGATAAAAGAGACTCTTCCTCCTATAAGGAGGAATTTAAAAGGAGAAGCCTCTTTCTATAAGTTTAAGGAAAAAATTAAAGATAAATTGGTAAATCTGGGTTTTTCTGAAGCTATAACTTTTAGTATTATTTCTGAAAGGGAAAACTTGACTTCCTATAAACCCTTATTTCTGGAAAATCCTTTACGAAAAGGAGAGAATATTCTCCGGCCGGAGGTATTCGGCGGCCTTCTTAAAGTTTTTCAGTATAATGTTTACAGAAAGGAGAAAGAATTAGAGTTCTTTGAGATAGCTGAAAGTTTTTTTAAGACAAATTCTGGTTTTAAAGAGAAGACAAAGTTGGTAATAGGCAAGCATACTCAAAATATAGATAATTTTTACTATTTTAAAGGTAAGCTGGAGGTTTTTCTTGCTGACTGCGGGATTAAAGAATTTTCTTTAAAGGAGGGTAACCGGCCGGCATTCTCAGATTATGCTTTAATAGAGGATTGGGGCTGGGTAGGGGTGTTAGATAAAGAGATTAGCAGGAGGTTAGATTTAGAAAATGTGTTTATAGCTGAATTTGATTTAGAAGAATTATACAGGAGAAGAAAACAACCTTATTTTGAAGAAATTGTTCACTTCCCCTGGGTAGAAAGAGATATCAGTTTGGCTAAAAGAAAAGAGCTAAGGTTTGGAGAGATAGAAGATATAATTAAGACTCAAGCTGGAAATTTTCTTAAAGAATTCAGAATTGTAGATATTTACAAAGGAGAAAAAATCCCTTCTGGGTTTATAGGTTTTACTTTAAGAATATTCTATCAGCATAAGCAAAGAACCCTATCTTCAGAAGAAGTAGATAAGGTTCATTTCCAGCTCCGAGAAGCCTTAGCCCAGAAAGAAGGTTTAATCCTCAGGTAAAAATTGACAAAGAAGGTATATTCTGTATAATTTACTTACCTTAAAGACAGATGTGACCCCGTCGTCTAGCCAGGATAGGACTCAGGCCTTTCGAGCCTGTAGCACGGGTTCAAATCCCGTCGGGGTCGTTTTTAATATAAGTTATGGCTAAATTTTTGAAAAAATTTAGATGGCTCTATCCGGGGATAAAAATAAAACGCTGGATTTTTCTTACTGTTTTAGGGGTAGGGATTCTGGTTTTTGGAGCGGTAAGATTTTTTAATGATGAAGAGATCTTCTTAAGAATCCTGGATATAGGGGGGGTGGTTTTAGGAGCAGGTTTAATTATTGGCGGGATAAGAAGCATGCTTCGTTCTCTTTTGAGTCTCTTCCCTTCTTTTTCTTCCGGAGAACTTTTGGATATTGTCTATAAGAAAAGGTTTTTAGAGAAAGGTCCTAAGGTTGTAGCAATTGGAGGCGGGCATGGTCTTTCCACTCTTTTAAGTGGGTTGAAAGAGTACACAACTAATCTTATTGCTATTGTTACTGTGGCTGACAGTGGAGGTTCCTCAGGAAGACTTCGTCAGGAATTTGATGTTTTGCCTCCTGGAGATATCCGCAATTGTTTAGTCTCTTTAGCTGATTCTCCTTCTTTGATGGGTGAATTATTTCAATACCGGTTTAAGGAGGATTCCGAACTCAAAGGCCATAATTTTGGTAATCTTTTTATTACTGCTATGACTCAGCTTACCGGAGATTTTAAGAGAGCAATAGAAGAATCCAGTAAAGTTTTAGCTATTCGAGGAAGAGTTTTACCTTCTACTTTAAATAAAGTAAGTTTAATTGCTGAGTATCAGGACGGTTCTCTTACTGAAGGAGAAGCAGAAATTCCTAAAAAGAAAAGAAGGATTAAGAAAGTTTACTTAAAATCTCTGGATGCTCAGCGAAGGATTACTCCAACTTTAGAGGCAATTGAGGCAATAAAGTCTGCTCAAGTAATCGTGATTGGACCAGGAAGCCTTTATACCAGTATTTTACCCAATTTAGTAATAAAGGAAATTACCCAGGCAGTGGTAGAGAGCCCAGGTTTAAAAATTTATGTCTGCAATGTAATGACTCAGCCGGGCGAGACAGACGGTTTCTCAGCTTCTGAGCATGTAAAAGTTTTATTAGAGCATACTCACCCTCGAATTCTTGATTACTGTATTCTAAATACCAGGCACCCTCCATCTGACCTTCTTAAAAGATATGCTCAAGAAGGAGCTTATCCGGTAAGAGCAGATACCTCAGTTTTGGAGAAAATGGGTTATCAAGTAATAGAAGGAGAGTTTCTTCATGCTACTGATTTTATTCGTCATGACCCTGCCAAGTTAGCTAAAGTTATAATTGAACTCTTGCATAAAGAATCTTTGGGCAAGATTATCTGAATGCTCTATATTGTAGCTACTCCTATAGGAAACTTGAAGGACATAAGTTTAAGGGCTCTAGAAGTATTAACTAAAGCTGATTTAGTTTTAACTGAAGATACTCGCAAAGGAGGTTTGTTTTTAAAAGGGTTAAACATACCTAAGAAACCTTTTCTAAGTTTTTACGAGCATAATGAGACAAAGAGGATCCCTCAAATAATAAGACTCCTTAAGCAGGGAAAAGAAATAGTTTTACTTTCTCAAGCAGGGTCTCCTTTAATTTCTGACCCCGGATTTAAGCTGGTTAGAAAGTGTATAGAGGAAGGCATCTTCTTTACCTCTTTGCCCGGCCCATCAGCAGTTATTAATGCAGTGGTTTTATCGGGTTTAGCTTCGGATAGTTTTTTATTTTTGGGATTTTTGCCTCGTAAAAAAGGAAAAAGAATTAGAAAAATTGAGGAATTTAAAAAATTCCCTTATACTTTAGTGATCTTTGAATCGCCTCAGAGGATAGAAGATACTTTAAAAGAATTAAGAGCTATTTTAGGAGAAAGGAGAGCTTGTATTTGTAGAGAGATGACTAAGATTTACGAAGAGGTTTTAAGAGGGGATATTTCTCAATTGATAGACTCAATTTCTAAAAGGAAGGTTAGAGGAGAATGCACCTTAGTAATAGAAGGAGCGAAAGGTAAGTAAAAGGTATAAAACTTTTAGTTGACCAGCTCTATTTTTGTGCTACGCTCTTTTAAAAGAGTGCTACTATAAAAAGTATATCAGGTAGGATTTTTACAGTTTTTGCAAAAAGCTCAATTCTGAGTCCTGAGGGCTGATAGCATAGTATATTCTCTATTGGTAGTACGATTTTTAAGAAAGTAATAATTAAAATTGGGCAAAAAGAATAGAAATTAAAGGTAAGAGCAAAATGAGAGAGCTTAAAAAAGGATATCAGCAAGAATTTGAGGAAATATTTAAAAAATACTCTGATAAAAATCAGGCTTTGTTGCCATGCCTTCATCTTGCCCAGGAAAAATGGGGGTATTTAACGGAGGAGATTATATCGTTTTTAGCACAAAAATTAGGCTTGCCCAAGGTAGAAGTTTATAGCGTAGCTACTTTTTATTCTATGTTCACTCTTGAAAAACAGGGGAAGTTTGTTATTCGTGTTTGCGTGTCTTTACCTTGCTATCTTAAAGGCTCGAGAGAAATTTTAGAAGCTATAAAGAAAGAGTTGAATATTGAAGAATATCAAACCACTCCTGATAAAAAATTTACTATAGAGCCAGTTTCCTGTTTGGGCCTTTGTGATATAGCACCTGCAATAATGATTAATAAAAAACTATATGGAAATTTGACTCCTCAGAAAGTAAGAGAGATAATTCAAAAATATAAAGAGGGAAGATGAAAGTAATATTGAAGAATATAGAGAAAGAAGGTTATTCCCCAGCTATCAGTAGCTATATAGGTGAAGGAGGCTATGCGGCTTTGAGGCAGGCCCTAAAGATAGGGCCGGAAAAAATCCTGTCTGAGATAAAGAAATCCAGGTTGGTTGGTAGAGGTGGGGCAGGATTTCCTACGGGATTGAAATGGGAGTTTGCCAGAAAGAGCAGAGAATTTCCCAGATATGTAGTTTGTAATGCCGATGAAGGAGAGCCCGGCACTTTTAAAGATAGGCTCATTTTAGCAAGAGACCCTTATCTTTTGATAGAAGCAATGGTTATTTGTGGGTTTACCATTGGAGCGGAGAAAGGGTTTATTTATATTCGAGGTGAATATTTCGAAGTTTACGAAATTTTACAAAAGGCAATTAGAGAAGCAGAAGAATATCATTTTTTGGGAAGAAATATCCTGGGTTCTGATTTTTCTTTTGAAATAGACCTTTACCGGGGAGCCGGGGCTTATGTATGCGGAGAAGAAACTGCTCTTCTGGATTCTCTTGAGGGCAAAAAAGGTCAATCCCGGGTAAAGCCACCTTTTCCCACCTTTGTTGGTTTTAATAACAAGCCTACTGTTTTGAACAATGTAGAAACATTTGCCAATATTCCGGCGATTATCTTAAAAGGAGGTGAGTGGTTTTCGCGAATTGGCTCAGAGCTTTCTCCGGGAACAAAACTGTATTGTCTTTCTGGCGATGTTAACACTCCAGGAGTCTATGAACTTCCTACGGGGATTTCTTTACGAGAGTTGATAGAGAAATATGGTAATGGTGTTCAAGGGAAGTTGAAAGCAGTTTTACCAGGAGGAGTTTCCAGTGGCTTATTACTTCCTTCAGATTTGGATGTAGCAATGGATTACCCTAGTGTTCAGGAAGCAGGAAGTATTTTAGGCTCAGGTGCAGTAATTATAATAAACGATACTCATTGTATGGTAGATTTAGCCAAAAGATGCGCAGAGTTTTTTGATTATGAATCCTGCGGTAAATGTACTCCTTGCCGGGAGGGGACAAAACGGGCAAGGGAGATACTTACCAATATAACCAGAGGCTTAGGAGAGGTGAGTGATTTGTCTTTGTTGAAAGAACTCCAGGAAGTAATGTTTGATACTTCTCGCTGTGGACTGGGACAATCAGCACTTAACGCGGTTCGTTCAAGTTTGGAAAAGTTCCCCGGTGAGTTTAGAGAACACATATTAGAAAAGAAATGTAGATTAGGTATTTGCCCTATGAAGTAGGAGTTTTTAGGATGAGTGAATTAGTTAATTTAACTATAGATGGCTATCAACTTCAAGTTCCAAAAGAGACAACTATTTTTGAGGCAGCAAAGAAGGTGAATATCAACATTCCTCACTTATGCTACCATGAGAGTCTTTCGATTTATGGAGCGTGCAGAGTCTGCGTAGTAGAAATAGAAGGAAGACCTCGTTTGGAACCTTCTTGTGCGACCCTGGTTGAAGAGGGTATGAAAGTAAAGACAAATACTGCCCGAGTAAGGCGAGCACGGAGAATGATTGTGGAATTACTTTTAGCTAATCACCCCGAAGACTGTTTTACCTGCGACAGGAATCAAATCTGTGAATTGAGGAAACTTGCTTATGATTTAGGAATAAGAGAATTAAGGTTTGAGAAAGGGAGAAGATACCATTACGAAATGGATATCTCATCTGCCTCTATCGTAAGAGATCCTAATAAATGTATTCAGTGTTCAAGATGCATAAGAGTATGTTCTGAAATACAGTCAGTTGGAGCAATCGAGTTTGTTAACCGGGGCGGAAGAACTCAGGTTTTGACATTCTTCAATAAGGGATTAAATAATGTAGAATGTACTAATTGCGGTCAGTGTATTTTAGTCTGTCCTACCGGTGCGCTCCGAGAAAAGACTGTTGTTGAGGCGGTATGGGAAGCGATTGCTAGTCCTGAGAAATTCGTAGTGGTTCAAACTGCTCCTGCAGTAAGGTCAGCTATTGGGGAAGAATTCAACTTACCTGCGGGGAGTCTGGTAACCGGTAAAATGGCCGCTGCCTTAAGAAGATTGGGGGTTGATAAAGTATTTGATACTCAATTCGGTGCAGATTTAACTATTATGGAAGAAGCTCATGAATTAGTAGAGAGGATAAGAAATAGAGGTACGCTTCCTATGATTACTTCTTGTTCGCCGGGATGGATAAAGTATATCGAGCATTTCTTCCCAAACTGTTTGGAGCATCTATCTACCTGCAAATCTCCTCAACAGATGTTCGGAGCGATAGCTAAAACTTATTATGCTCAAAAATTAAATATAGACCCAAGGAATTTAGTGGTAGTTTCTATTATGCCCTGCACTGCTAAAAAGTTTGAAGCTAAACGTCCTGAGATGTGTTCAGTTTTTCATTATTGGAGAGAAAAATTAGGATTAAGAGAAGAAGATAGATTTTTTGATGTGGATTTTGTTTTAACTACCCGAGAAGCTGCCCGAATGATTAAAGAAGTAGGGATTGATTTTGTTAATTTGCCGAACGAGGATTTTGATACACCTTTAGGGGTATCAACAGGTGCGGCAGTAATCTTTGGCGCTACAGGCGGAGTAATGGAGGCAGCATTACGGACCGCTTACGAAGTAGTTACTGGAAAAACCTTGGAGAAAATAGAGTTTGAGCAGGTGCGTGGCATGGAGGGGATAAAAGAAGCAGAAGTCAGCTTGAACGGATTAAGTTTAAAAGTAGCGGTAGCTCATGGCCTGTCCAATGCTAAAGTTTTACTGGAGCAGGTAGAGAAAAAGGAATCTCCTTATCATTTTATCGAAGTAATGGCCTGTCCGGGAGGATGTTTAGGTGGAGGCGGACAACCTATACCTACCAATTCTGAGATAAGAAAGAAGAGGGCTGATAGTTTATATCGTGAGGATGAAGGTAAGCCTATAAGGAAATCTCATAAGAATCCTGCGATTATTGCCCTCTATGAAGAATTTCTGGATAAGCCTCTTAGCGAAAAGTCCCATCGTCTTCTCCACACAATATATACTAAAAGAGACAGATATTAAAAATGTTCGGGTTAAAAGCCGAAAAAAACTTATCAGATATTAAGAGACAGGAAGAAAGTAATTTGTCCATTTCTAAATGGATGAAAAGTATTATTAAAGAGGATGAGAATACCCGATTTATGAAAAGAGGAAAGGACTTCATTAATGATAAAGAGATAGAAGAACTATTACAGAAGAATCGTAATAGTGAAAAACGAAGGATAAGAGATATCATTCAAAAATCTTTCAGTATTCAGAGACTGGAGCCTGAGGAGACAGCTGTGCTTTTAAATGTAGAGGACAAGGCTTTATGGGAAGAGATTTTTGAAGCCGCAGGCAGAGTAAAAAGAAAGGTTTATGATAACAGAATCGTAACTTTTGCGCCCCTGTATTGTAGTAATTTCTGTGTCAATAGTTGTCGATACTGCGCCTTTAGAAAGGAAAATACTATACAGAGAAGGAGGTTAAACTTAGAAGAGGTAAGGAAAGAAACAGAAGTACTGGTCTCATTTGGGCACAAGCGAGTAATTGTTGTTTATGGAGAGCATCCTTTGTCGGATATTGATTATATCGCCGCTACAATAAAGACTATTTATAATACCAGATTAAAAGCCAGGGTGGGCTATGGTGAAATACGGAGAGTAAATGTAAATGCACCTCCCTTAGATATTGAAAGATTAAGAATATTGAAAGAGATAGGGATTGGAACATACCAGGTATTCCAGGAGACATACCATCACCAAACTTATAAAAAAGTTCATCCCCGGGGAATAAAGGCAAATTATCAGTGGAGGTTATATGCGCTTCACAGGGCGCAAATGGCAGGAATTGATGATGTGGGCTTAGGGGTTTTGTTTGGGCTGTATGACTGGAAGTTTGAAGTAATGGGGCTTTTGTATCACACAATAGAGTTAGAAAAACAGTTCGGGGGAGTAGGCCCACATACAATTTCTTTCCCGCGCCTGGAACCGGCCGTAAATACTCCTTTTATTCAGGAATCAAAATATAAGGTATCAGATGAAGATTTCAAAAAACTTATTGCGGTAATCAGGCTTTCTGTGCCTTATACAGGTTTGATTCTTACTGCCCGAGAGCCGGCACATATTAGAAGAGCGGTTCTTCCTTTAGGGGTAACTCAAACAGATGCCTCTACGAGAATTGGTATCGGCGCCTACAGTGAGGAGTATAACCAGCAAGAGGCAGAAAGGCAGCAGTTTCTTCTCGGCGATACAAGAAGTTTAGATGAATTAATAAGGGAACTTGCTTTGAGTGGGCAAATTACCTCTTTTTGCACCGCCGGCTATAGATGTGGAAGAACAGGAAGGCGTATTATGGATTTGCTTAAGACAGGCAAAGAAAGATGGTTTTGCAAGTTGAATGCGGTTTTAACCTTTAGAGAATGGATTGATGATTTTGCCTGTGGAGAAACTAGGATAGCAGGAGAGAAAGTTATCCAGAAGGAGATAACAGAGATTAAGAAGAAGCTACCCGAGCTCTTCCCTAAATTTATGGAAGTTTATAAAAGAATTAAGCGGGGAGAAAGGGATCTTTATTTCTAAACAAATCATATTGTTCTTTCTGAAAGGTGTAGTCTTTCTGCAGGGATACCTGGAATAGCGAGAGATAAGATTTTCCTGCCAGCTTCTTCAATGTGGTTTATAAAATTGGAGAGGTAAGTTTATGGAATATCGCAAATTGGGTAGTTCAGAGCTTGAAGTTTCTTCGCTGGGCTTAGGAACGTGGGCATTTGGTGGGGGTAGATGGTGGGGTTCTCAAAATGACAGAGATTCTATTTCTACTCTTTCAAGGGCAATTGAAGAGGGGATAAATTTTATTGATACAGCACCGGTTTACGGCAGGGGTCGTGCCGAAGAATTGATAGGCAGATTTTTAAAAAAGAGAAGACTTAGAGAAAAGATAATTCTTGCTACTAAATTAGGGTTAAGCTGGGAAAAGGGAAAGATTTGCCACAATCTTAAAAGAGAAAGAATGCAGGAAGAGATAGATGAGTCAAGAAGAAGATTGCAAACAGATTATATTGACCTCTATCAGGTCCATTGGCCTGACCCAGAGACTTCTATTAAGGAAACAGCAGAGACTATGTATGAGTTTTATGAAAAGAAGTTAATCAAGGCTGTAGGGGTAAGTAATTATTCGGTAGAGCAGATGCAGGAATTTATGAAATACTGTCCTCTCCATACCTTACAGCCTCCTTATAATATGTTCAGAAGAGAGATTGAGAGAGATATAGTTCCTTTCTGTATAGAAAACGATATTTCAATAATCAGTTATATACCTTTACATTCAGGGATACTTACCGGGAAATTCTTCTTTAACGCAATAAGGATACCAAATGATTTATGCAGAAAGAATCACCGTGATTTAAAAGAACCTTACTATTCTTTGAATAAAGAAGTTTTGAAAAAAATTAGGGAAATAGCATCCTTATATAGTAAGACCTTAACTCAATTTGTTCTTAACTGGACTTACCATAGAAGAGGGATAAGTTCAATTCTTGTAGGAGCACGTAATATAGAACAGTTAGAAGAAAATTTAGGAGCTGTGGGTTGGTGTATTAAAGAGGATGATTCTAAGAAAGTAGAGAAGATTTTAGAAGAAAGGGGGAAAAGGCTTGCTGAACTTTCAGGTGGTAGTTAATGATAATTTATTATGAGTAATAAAAATATTCTTGTTACTGGCTCACTTATTCTGCAGAAGGAGCTCTTATAAAAAGTGCTCGCTATTTTTTATATGAAAAAAGAAGAAATTCTTGAGTATCTTAAGAGCGATAAAGCCAATAGCCTCTTTAAAAAAGCAGATAAAATAAGAAAATTATACTGTGGAGATAAAGTTTTTATAAGAGGAATAGTTGAGTTTTCTAACCATTGCTGTCGGAGCTGTTTGTACTGCGGTTTGCGGCAAGAAAACAAAAAAATTTTGCGTTATAGAATGACTTCCGGGGAGATAATCAGATTAGCCAGACAGATAATTGAACAGGGAGTAAAGACAATTGTTTTGCAATCAGGTGATGACTTTGGATTTAGCCAAAAAACGCTTTCGGATATTATTCTTAACATAAAGAGGGCAAATCCAGAAGTAGCCATAACCCTGTGTTTAGGCGAGAGGCCGTTTGATGATTACAGAGCCTTTAGGGATGCAGGAGCAGATAGGTATCTTTTGAAACATGAGACAGCTAACCCCAGACTTTATGAGCGACTTCATCCAGGACAGAGTTTAAAGAAGAGAATAGAAACCCTAGAATATCTTAAGAAGTTAGGTTATCAGATAGGTGCCGGCAATATTGTCGGCTTACCAGGACAGACTCTTGAAGATCTGGCTGAGGATATATTGTTTATGAAAGAATTAGATGTGGATATGGCCGGGATAGGGCCTTTTATTCCTCAAAAAGCTACCCCTTTATCTAACCAACCTCCAGGAAAATTAGATTTGACCCTGAAGGTTTTAGCCTTAACCAGAATAATTACTAAAAACACTCATCTTCCCTCCACAACTGCCTTAGCAACTTCAGACCCTCAGAATGGCCAGGTTTTAGGATTAAAGGCTGGATGCAATGTCTTAATGCCTGATTTTACTCCTGAATCTTACAGGAAGAACTATACTATCTATGATAATAAAGTGAGAGTAAGTTTAGATAGAGCGAGGGAGTTAATCTTTAAGGCAGGTAGATTGGTTTCCCCGAGTAGAGGTGATTCGTTAAAATGCAAAAGACGCCCAAAGGATTACGCCTACACATAGCCATTTTTGGCAGAAGAAATGTAGGCAAATCCTCCATACTTAATGCTATAACTCGCCAGGAGGTAGCCATTGTTTCTGAGATAGCCGGCACAACTACTGACCCGGTTGAGAAACCAATGGAATTATTGCCTGTTGGTCCGGTGTTATTTATTGATACCGCAGGCCTGGATGATGTAGGAGCATTGGGTAGATTAAGAATTACTAAAACTTATAAAGTTTTCGAGCGTGCTGACATTATTCTTTTAGTTACTGAAGCAAATAAATGGACAGAATATGAGGAAGAGATTTTAGAAGAGGCAAGGAGAAGAAAAATCCCTATTTTGGTAATTATAAATAAAATAGACCTGTCTAAACCCGGCAAGGATTTTAAGGAAAGATTAAACAGAGAAAAGGTCCCTGCTATTGAAACCTCTGCCCTGAATTGTGATTGGGAGACTACGGTAAAACTAAAAAATGAGCTTATTAAATTATTGCCCAAGGATTTTTTGAATCCTATTCCCCTGGTTGCTGACTTAATCAACGAAGGTGATTTAGTTATCCTGGTTATTCCTATAGATAAGGAAGCACCCAGAGGGAGATTAATCTTACCTCAGCAGCAGACAATAAGAGAGATATTAGATAAGAAAGCAAGTTGTCTAGTAGTAAATGAAAGGAATTTGTCTGATGCAATTCATAATTTAAAACAAAAGCCCAGGATTGTAATAACGGATTCTCAGGTATTTGAAGAGGTATTTGTTCAGGTTCCCGATGATATCTTAGTTACGAGCTTCTCTATTCTATTTGCCCGGGCAAAAGGTGATCTGGAAGAATTAGTCAAAGGAGCACAGGCTTTAGATAATTTAAAGCCAGCTGATAAGATTTTAATTGCCGAGGCCTGCACTCACCATCCAATTGGTGAGGATATTGGACGGATAAAAATTCCCCGCTGGATTAACCAGAGAATTGGCGGAGAAATAGATTTTGATGTTTTTTCAGGGCATAATTTTCCCGAAGACATAAAGAGGTATAAACTTATTATTCATTGTGGTGCCTGTATGCTAAATAGAAAAGAGATGCTTGCCAGAATTTTAAGATGTAGAGAAAAGGGGGTTGCTATTACGAATTATGGAGTAGTCATTGCTTATCTTCATAATGCTATGGATAGAGTAGTGCAACCCTTTAATCTTTTCCAACGTTCAGGTTCTTCCATTGTTACTACTACTCCAAGATGTTAAATTTGAGGCATTCTATTAACTGTTAGTATTTTTAAATTGGCTTGATATTCAGAATTCTTGCCCTTGACAAATCCTTTTTTTTGTGCCATACTTCCTTTTTTAGAAACCCCAATTTAATCGAGGAGGAAGCAATGGTAAACATATCCGAACACCTTAAAGAAGAAAGGATAATTTTAGATTTAAAGGCAGAAACTAAGGAAGAGGCAATAAAGAGTTTAGCCGAAGTCTTTAAGGGAAGCCGGGAAGTAAATGATTTTGATAAGTTTTTAGCTGATGTATTTGAGAGAGAGGATTTGGGAACTACAGGTATAGGGCTAGAACTTGCTCTGCCTCACGCCCGCACAGATGCAGTAAGTTCCTTTATAATTGCTGTAGGTAGAATAGATAAAGGTGTGGATTTTAAATCCTTAGATGGAGAACCAGTAAAGTTAATTTTCCTTATGGCTACTCCTAAAGAAGAAGTTCAGAATTACTTAAAGATATTAGCCCACCTTACCCGTCTTCTTAAAAAAGAGTCTTTAAGAGCCTCTTTATTAGAAGTAAAAACTCCTCAAGAGTTTATAGAGATTTTTAGGAAGGAAGAAGAGCAGGAACTAACATAATTTTAGAGTGGGGTTATTAGAAAGGTTTAGAGAAGACATCCAAACTGCTTTTCGTGAGGACCCGGCTGCCCGAACCACAGGGGAAGTCATCTTATGTTACCCCGGCCTACAGGCAATCTGGATGCATCGGGTTTCTCACTGGTTCTGGAGGAGAGGTTTTAAAACTTTTGCTCGGTTTCTTTCACATATTTCTCGCTTTTTAACTGGAATAGAAATTCATCCTGCAGCTAAGATTGGGAGGAGATTCTTTATTGACCACGGAGCAGGAGTAGTTATTGGTGAAACTACGGAGATTGGCGACGATGTTCTAATTTATCAGGGTGTAGTATTAGGAGGCACTTCTCAAGAGAAAACTAAAAGACACCCTACTATTGGTAATAGAGTAGTTATTGGCGCCGGAGCTATCCTTTTGGGTCCTATAAAGGTTGGAGATGGAGCAAAAATTGGAGCAGGTTCAGTAGTAATAAAAGATGTGCCTCCAAATTCTACAGTTGTAGGAGTTCCGGGCAGAGTTGTTGTTGCTAAAGAACCCAAAAAAGTTAGTGGAGTAGATTTAGACCATAATAAACTTCCTGACCCGGTAATTGAAGTTTTACACCGTTTAGAAAAGAGAATTGAAGAGTTAGAGAAGAAGGTAAAATGAGGAGTATTTCTGAAATTAATCAGAAGATAAAAGAAGGTAAAGCCTTAGTGGTTAGTAAAGATGAGCTTCTTTCTTTGATTGAGGAGAAAGGTTATAAAAATACTTTCAAGGAAGTAGATGTAGTTACTACTGCTACTTTTGGTCCTATGTGTTCATCGGGGATTTATTTTAATGTGGGGCACTCTCGACCTAAGATAAAGTTAGGAGGAGGAAAAGTTACTTTGGAAGGGGTTCCCTGCTATGCAGGATTTGCTGCAGTAGACTTATTTTTAGGAGCAGGTGCTCTTCCTGAGGATGACCCCCGGAATAGAGTTTATCCAGGAAGTTTTAGTTTTGGTGGAGGCCATGTAATTGAGAAGTTAGTAAGAGGAGACGACCTTCTACTTTCAGCCTCTGCTTACGGCACAGATTGTTATCCCCGTAAAGAACTTAAGACTTTAATAAATATAAGAGACTTAAACGAAGCAGTCTTATTTAACATTAGAAATTGTTACCAGAATTATAATGTGGCGGTTAATCTTTCGGACAAACCTATCTATACTTATATGGGAGTTCTTAAGCCTAATTTAGGTAATGCTAATTTTTGCTCGGCAGGATATTACAGCCCTTTACTTTGTGACCCCTACTATAAGACTATTGGTATAGGAACTAAGATATTTTTAGGAGGAGGAGTAGGTTTTGTGGCTTTCTGGGGGACACAGCATAATCCTTGTGTAGAGAGAACTGAGAAAGGAGTGCCTAAAAGACCAGCAGGGACTTTAGCTTTAATTGGAAACTTAAAAGGAATGAATTCTCAATATTTAAGAGGAACATCTCTGATAGGTTATGGGGTGAGTTTAAGTGTGGGGGTAGGCGTGCCTATACCTATATTAGATGAAGAAATTTTTGAAAATGTTTGTGTAAAAGATGAAGAGATTTTTGCTCCAATAGTAGATTATTCTTACGACTATCCTCAAGAGACAGGTAAGGTTTTAGGTGAAGTAAGTTATAAACAATTACGTTCAGGGGTTATCCGGGTGCAAGGTAAAGAAGTTAACTGCGGTTGTCTTTCCAGCTTAAGGAAAGCAAAAGATATAGCCAGTATTTTGAAAGATTGGATTAGTCAGGGTAAATTCTTTCTAACTGAGAAGGTCGAAAGTATTCCTGATTGTGAGTCAGGATATAGATTTAAGCCTTTAAAAGAGAGGTTGAAATGAAGAAGAGGATTGTATTACATTTTCCTCGCCTACTGGTAGATAAACCCATTGTTTATAAGTTAGTTAAGGAATTTAATTTAGAATTTAACATTTTAAAAGCTGAAGTTAACCCCAGAGAAGAAGGGGTTTTAGTCTTGGAAATTGAGGGCAAAGACTCTGACTATAAAAAAGGGTTAGATTATCTTTCTTCAGTAGGGGTGAGGATTCAGCCTTTAAGCGAAGATGTAGTTATGGATAGAGATAAATGCGTTAATTGTGGTGTATGTATCCCTTTGTGTCCAACCTCAGCTTTAAAGAGAAATGAGGATACTTTCCTAGTAGAGTTTATTCAAGATAAATGTATTGCCTGCGGGATATGTATTAAGGCTTGTCCTTATCAGGCTATGAGTATATCTCTGTAGTTAAACAGAGGTTTTTCTTGACATCTTTGTTTAAATTATTTTCCTAGATATAGAGAATTTTACCTTTCCTCTTCCTGGTTTTGCTACTGACAAGGGGAATGAATTCTTAAACTGGCATCTGTTCAGACGTTTTACCCAGATAAAGAACCCTGTTCAGTTTACTCCGTTAGAGAAAGCCGCTCTCGCCGCGGACCGTTCGGCCCGTTGGAAAATTCTCTCTAATGAGGTTAAGGAACAGAGTTCTCTAACGAGGCTTACTAAAATCCTGCCAATGACCAATAATCAGTAGTAATTCGTGAAGCGATTGTGGTTACAGCTACGTAAATTTTTTAATTTCCTCGACACTGCAACAACTCCGACTCTTGTAAAATAAGAAGAAAAGCTTATAATAATAAGACCATATGGCTAAGAAAGTGTTAGTGGCAATGAGTGGTGGAGTGGATTCTTCAGTAGCGGCTTATCTTTTGAAAGAAGAAGGTTGGCTAGTGAGGGGAGTTACTATGTATTTAGGTTTGGAGAGTTCTTCTCAAAAAAATTCGGCTTATAATGGGCAGACCATAGATTTGGCTAAGAGGATAGCTAAGAAATTAGGTATCCCTCATTATGTAGTGGACTTTTCTAAGAATTTGCAGGAGGAAGTAATCGCACCTTTTGTTTCCGAGTATCTTAAAGGAAGAACACCTAACCCTTGTGTGGAGTGTAACCGCAATTTAAAATTTGGTTCTCTTCTTAAAAAAGCTCGAGTTTTAGGTTTTGATTTTTTGGCCACCGGACATTATGCTAAGATAGAGAATTTTGCAGGCAATTTTTTTCTTAAGAAAGCCAAAGATAAAAACAAAGACCAGAGTTATTTTTTATACCCTATCAAAAAAGAATATTTAAAATTCATTAAGTTCCCTTTGGGAGAATTTACTAAAGAGGAGGTAAGAGCTTTAGCTAAAAAAATTGGTTTAGAAGTAGCTGAGAGGCCAGCCAGTCAGGATATATGTTTTTTCTCTGAGAAAAATTACCGCAATTTTTTAGTTAAGGAAGTTTCTCAGAAAGAAGGAGATATTGTAGATTTAAAAGGAAATATTTTGGGAAAGCATAAAGGTATAGGTTTCTATACTGTTGGCCAGAGGGAAGGATTGGGCATAGCTTTAGGTAAGCCTTTATATATAGTGGATATAGACTCTGAAAGAAACCGAATAATCGTGGGGGATAAGGAAGATTTGTTAGCACAAAGCCTCTCTGTTGAGAATTTGAATATTCTCGTAGATAATTTACCTAAACGCGCTTTTGCTAAAATTCGTTATCGGCATAAGGAAGCAGAGTGCAGAATATTCTTGGAGGAAGATAAAGCAAGAGTCTTTTTTTATGAACCCCAGGAAGCAATTACTTCTGGGCAGTCTATAGTCTTTTATGATAAAGATAGAGTATTGGGTGGAGGGGTTATTAAGGAGGTGTTAAAGTGAATTCTTTGGTTGAGAAGATAGAAAGATTGAAAAAGGAGAAGGAGGCTATAATCTTAGCCCACAACTATCAGCTTCCCGAAGTTCAGGATATTGCCGATTTCTTAGGAGATTCTTTAGGGTTGAGTATTAAGGCCGCCGAGACTTCAGCTAAAATGATTGTTTTTTGTGGGGTTTACTTTATGGCTGAAACTGCCAAAATTCTTTCTCCGGATAAGACTGTCCTTATCCCTGATAAGGATGCTGGTTGTCCTATGGCTGATATGATTACTGCTTCTCAGTTAAAAAAACTAAGACAGAACTATCCTCAGGCTAAAATTTTATCTTATGTGAACACTCCTGCTGAGGTGAAAGCTGAAAGTGATTTTGCCTGTACTTCAGCTAATGCTGTAAAGATGGTAAATTCTGCCCTCAGAGATGAAGAAGAAATAATCTTTGTTCCTGATAAGTACTTAGCAAGTTATGTGACTTCGCAGACTGGCAAGAAATTTATTCTCTGGGAAGGTTATTGCCCTTCTCATATTAAAATTTCAGCAAAAGATATTTTAAATAAGAAGAGGATTTATCCTCAGGCTGAAGTTTTAATTCATCCTGAATGCAGGGAAGAAGCAATAAATTTAGCTGATAAGGTTCTATCTACTGAAGGGATGTGCAGATATGTAAAAAGCAGCTCTGGTAAAGAATTTATTATTGGCACAGAGCCAGAAATAATCCATAGGCTTAAAAAGGAATATCCTGATAAGGAATTTTATCCTGCTTCTGAGGAAGCTGTCTGTCCTGGTATGAAACGGATTAATTTAGAGAAGGTTTTATGGAGTTTAGAAAATGAAGAGTATAAGATAGAACTCCCTCCAGAAATAATAAAAAAAGCCAGGCTAAGCATAGAGAGGATGATTAATTGTACAGATTGAGATGGTAAAAGCGATAAGCTTAGTTTCCGGAGGCTTGGATAGTCTTTTAGCTACCAAATTAATCTTAGAGCAGGGGATAAAAATAGAAGGAATCTATTTTTCTTCAGTATTTTATTCTTTAAAGCAAAGTAATTCCTCTATATCTTCCTTAATAACCCGGGAGTTAGAAATACCTCTCAAGATTTTAGATATAAGTAGTGAGCTTTTAGAGGTGGTTAAAGCTCCTAAATATGGTTACGGCAAAAATTTAAACCCCTGTTTAGATTGTAGAATTTTAATGCTTAAAAAGGCCTATCAATATATGAAAGAAAGCAGAGCAAAATTCTTAATTACAGGAGAAGTAGTGGGAGAAAGACCCTTCTCTCAGAGAAAAGGAGCTTTATCTTTTATAGAGAAAGACTCAGGATTAGAAGGTTTAATATTACGGCCACTTTCAGCAAAATTACTCAAGCCCACTTTAGCTGAAGAGAAAGGTTGGGTAGATAGGAGTAGGCTTTTAGATTTGAAGGGTAAGTCCCGAAAAGCCCAATTTAATTTAGCTAAAGAATTAAGGCTGAAGAACTACCTTACCCCGGCCGGAGGTTGTCTTCTTACAGAGATTGGTTTTTCTCAAAGGATGAGAGACTTGCTTAGATATAATCCTGATTTTAACCTTAAGGAGGTTAGACTGCTTAAGATAGGAAGACATTTCCGTTTAAATTCTAAGGCTAAATTGATAATAGCCCGAAATCATGAAGAGTGTGAATCTCTTAAAAATCTTAGTGAAGATGGAGATTTAATATTCTATCCTCAAGACAGGAAAGGACCTTTAGGTTTAGGAAGAGGTCAGTTTAGAAAAGAGGATATCTCTTTAGCCTCAGCTATCTTGGCAAGATATACTGATAATAAAACCAATTCTTTAAGAGTTATTTTTAAAAAAAGTTATTCTCCCCAAGAAAATTTCTTAATAGCTCCTCCCTTAGAAGAGGAGATTTTAGCTTCGTTGAGAATAGCATAGGAGTCTTTTTAAATTTCTTAGAATGTGGTAAAATTTTAAAGATATGGAGGAAATTAACCACCCTTTATCTAATTCCGGAGAGAAAGCTTTAGATGAATTTCTCCGAGCTTTTAGTTTAGCTTTCCGTAACGCCTTAATGTACTTTAAACAACACCCCTCCTTTATTAAGAGTGTTCAAGAATTAAAGGTAAAGCTGGAGAAGTTAGCTTACTTTAAAAAGAGTATAGAGATAGGAATTTCTCCTCAAGCTCTCTTAATAGATGGTAAATATTTTCGCAAAGATTTTCCGCCTTATAAAGAACTGGCTTCCTTTTTACATAAAAAAAGGGTTAAGTCTATTAAAATAGAGTGCTTCTTAGATATTAAAAGTTTAGAAGAACTGGTTTATTCTCTTGCTTTTTATTCAGCTGATATGCCTTTTTCTCAGTTAGAAGGTGTTCGGATAGAAAAGTTAGATTATTCTCAGCTTTTCTCTACTGAGGGTACAGTTCCTCAAGATATATGGAAAGTTATTTTTTCTAAAGATTCCCGGCTAAGTTCAGAGAATGTTAATTATTTGAGCAATAATTTCAATGGTATTATCAATCAAATAGAAGAAATTCATCCTGAGAAAGAAGAGGTAAAGAATTTCTTTTTAAATGTTGAGAAGTCCCTCCTTTTAATGGAAAAGGAAGGATCCCAGGATATAAAAGATTTTCTTAAGAATTTTTCAGTTAGTTTAGGAGGCCTATCTTCAGAATATTTAGACCTTCTTTGGGAAGAAGGAAAATTTGAAGACCTTAAAAAGGCTCTGGCTAAGTATTTAGATAAAAATACTTTTGTCTTGGAAGTAGTCCGGGAGGTAGTTAAAAGGAGGAAATTTAATATTTTATTCTTGAAGATTTATAATTCCCTTTTTAAAGAAGAAGAGGAAGATGACTTAGCAAAAAATTTTTCCCGAATTTTAAAGAGTGAAGAGTTTTTAGAGAAAAAAGAATTGTTTCTATCTGCTTTAAAAGAGTTGATGTTGGAAGATGTTTCTAATAAGTTTATTTCCTTTTTATATAAGAATACACTTTCTTCTCTTTTAGAACTTACTCCTTCCCTGAAGCTGCCACCTCAAATAGTTAAGGAAGATTTAGAGGAGGAGAATTTAAATTATGAATATTTTTGTATTCTCTTGGAGATCTTTTTAAGGGAAGAATCTTTGATTTTTTTGAAGGACTTAACTTCTAAAATTGAAGAAGTTTTCCCTATAGTTTTGGAAAAGGGAGTGATTCCCCCTCTTAAAGACTTAATAATAGCTGTAGAAGAAAGACTAAATTCTTTATCGGATCAGGCTTCTTTTGAATTTTTAAGAAAATTTCAGGAGAAAATTCTCAATAGAGAGCTAATAAAAGATATTTTGAGAAACCCCAGTTCTTACAATAATATAGAAGACTTAGAGTTTGTCTTAGAAAGAATAGAAGATATAGATGCCCTTATCTTAGAAGAATTTTTTAAGACGGGAGATGTTAAAATCCATAAATACCTTAAAAAAATTATAATAGATAGAATCCCTAAGAACGAGAAGAT
>JAGGWS010000011.1 GCA_021163425.1 Candidatus Omnitrophota bacterium | reverse complement strand
ATTGGGAATTCAGTTATTTTTCCTGCAACTTTTACTTTCTCTTTTAAGAAGTAGTCAGGTATACTCAAACTATAAGGCTTAAAATATAAAGCGGATAGAAAAAAGAAAAAGAAGAGAAGGGAAAAATCAGAAAGGGCCAGTTTCTTCTTTTTGTAGAAAATGTAGGAAGCTAAAAGAGAAATGGTAGTTAGCCAAAGAAGGAGGAAGAAACCAGGATTTAACAAAAGACAAGATACCTCTCCGGCTAAAAAAGATAAGAATATCCATATAAGTATATAGTTCAATTTAAAGAAATAGAATTTTTAATAGCCTTTAACTTCTTCTCTCCTATACCTTTTACCTTCTTTAAGTCCTCAATACTCTGGAAAGGTCCGTTTTTTTCTCTATAAGAAATTATCCTCTTAGCTAGAACCTCTCCTATATAAGGAAGTTTCATTAAATCTTTAAAGTCAGCTTTATTGATGTTTACTTTGAAAGAGGAAGATAAGATTGTTTCTTCGGGAATAAAAGAAGGAAGTCCTCGGGAAGGCAGGTTTTTAAGAAAACCTCCTAAGAGTAAAAGAAAACCTAAAAATAATAAAGCTTTTCTCTCAGAAGTGGTAAGAAAAAACACTTAAACTACTATATTCACTAATCTATTCTTTATATAAATTACCTTTTTAGGAGATTCTCCTTTAAGGAAGTATTTTACCTTCTCTAAGGATAAAACTTTATTCTTCAATTCTTCTTCAGAAATGTCTGCCGCTACTTTCACCCGCTCCCTTACTTTACCCTTTATAATTACTGCTAATTCTAATTCTTCTTCTGTCAGGTATTTCTCCTCATATTCAGGCCATTTCTCCTTGAATATAGAATCTTTACCTCCTAAAATCCGCCAAGCCTCCTCAGCTATGTGGGGAGAAAATGGAGCTAATAATAAAAATACTGTTTTTATTGCTTCTGTTAATGTATTTATTCGAATTTTAAAATGAGGGTTCTGAATCTTCTTGTATATCTCGTTAACTAACTCCATAACTCTACTTATGGCAGTATTAAACTGGAAATCTCCTTCCATATCCTGAGTTACTTCTTTTATAGTAAAGTGTAGCTTCTTCAATAAATCTTTTTCTTCTGAACTCTGGGGCTGAGAAGTCGAAGATTGTAGTTTAAGTTTTAAATCTTTTACTAACTCTAAAAGCCTAAAAGCTCTTTTTAAAAATCTAAAACAACCAGTTAAACCTTCATCCTGCCATTCAGCATCTTTTTGAGGAGGCCCCATAAAAAGAATATAAAGCCGCATAGTGTCTACGCCGTATCTGTCAACTATATAGTCAGGAGAAACCACATTACCCTTAGACTTGGACATCTTAGCCCCATCCTTTACAATCATCCCCTGAGTGAAGAGTCTTTTAAAAGGTTCTTTAAAATTAACTAAACCTAAATCATATAAAAATTTGTTTATAAACCGGGAATACATCAGATGTAAAATCGCATGTTCTACACCCCCAATATACTGGTCAACTGGTAACCAGTAATTTACATCTTCAGAATCAAAAGGCTTTTCATTATCCTGAGGAGAAACATATCTTAGATAATACCAGCTGGAATCTACAAAGGTATCCATAGTATCAGTCTCTCTCTGAGCTTCCTGTCCACATTTAGGACACTTGCACTTTAAAAATTCTTCTACAAACTTAAGGGGAGATTCGCCTGTAGGCTTAAATTCTACATTCTCGGGTAAAAGCACGGGCAAATCCTTCTCAGGCAAAGGAACAATCCCACACTTTTTACAATAAACTACAGGGATAGGAACTCCCCAATATCTCTGGCGGGAGATAAGCCAATCTCTCAATTTATAATTTACTGTTCTCTTACCTATATTGTGTTTTTCCATATACAAAGCTATCTTCTCTTTGGCTTCTGCTGAAGTTAATCTTGAGAAATCTCCAGAATTAACTAAGACTCCTTCTCCCTCATAAACAGGTTCTGAATCCTTAGAGTTTGCCTCAGGTTTTTTAATCACTTCTTTTACAGGAAGATTATACTTTTTAGCAAACTCATAATCTCTCCTATCATGAGCTGGCACACACATAATAGCACCTGTACCATACTCAGTCAAAATATAGTTAGCCAACCAGACCGGGATTTCTTCGCCAGTCATAGGATTTATAGCAAATTTACCGGTAAATACTCCTTCCTTCTCAAAACTCTCCTGCAATCTTGCTGATTTAGGCTGATTTCTAACTTTCTCTACAAACCTTTTAAGTTCCTGAAAATTACCCGAATCCTTTATAAGCTCTTCAACTAAAGGATGTTCACAGGACAAAGCTAAAAAAGTTGCCCCAAAAATAGTATCTACCCGGGTAGTAAAACATCTTATTTTAAAATTCTTATCTTTTAAAGAGAAATCTATTTCTACTCCTTCTGACCTCCCAATCCAATTTTCCTGCATTATTTTTACTCTTTCCGGCCAATATTCTAACAGCTTTAAATCTTCTAATAATCTCTCTGCATAAGCAGTAATTTTAAAAAACCATTGTTCAAGTTCCTTTTGAACAACCTCAGTTGAACACCTTTCACACCGACCATTTATAACCTGTTCGTTGGCTAAAACCGTTTGACAACTGGGACAGAAATTAACTTCTGCTTTCTTCTTATAGGCTAAACCTTTCTCAAAAAGTTTTAAAAAAATCCACTGCGTCCACTTATAATAAGAAGGCTCACAGGTAGTAACTTCTCTCCTCCAATCATAACCTATGCCCCAGCTATTAAGTTGTTGTTTAATTCTTCTTATATTGTTATAAGTCCAGACCCGGGGAGGAATGTTATGTTTTATAGCCTGATTCTCTGCAGGCAAACCAAAAGCATCCCAGCCCATAGGAGACAAAACTTTATAACCTTGCATAATCTTATAGCGGCTAACAGCATCTCCAATTATGTAATTGCGGGCATGCCCTACATGAAGCTCAGAAGAAGGATAAGGAAACATAACTAAACAGTAATATTTGGATTTACTCCTATCTTTATTATTCACAGAAAAGAGACCGGTCTCTTCCCAATACTTCTGCCACTTTTTCTCAATCTCTTTAAAGTTGTAATTCATAAGTTCTTATAGAGCCTTCTTACTTTTTCTAAATTCCTAAAATCGTCTTCTTCTTTCTTTTTGGGTGTCTCCAGAATAAAGGGTAGATTCTTAAGCTGAGGATGGTTTATTATTCTTCTAAAACCCTCTTCACCAATATACCCTTCTCCAATATGGAAGTGTCTGTCTTTATAAGAGCCTAATTCATCCTGAGAATCATTAAGGTGTATCAATTTGAGCTTGTTTAATCCAATATAATCATCTATCTCTCCAAGAAGTTCTCTAAGCCCTTTTGCTTCTCTTAAATTATACCCGGCAGAAAAAGCATGACAAGTATCTAAACATACACCTATTTTTTCAGACTTACCCAGACTGTTAATTATATAAGCTATCTCTTTAAAGTCTCCACCTAACCAATGGCCACTCCCTGAAGTATTTTCTAAAAGAAGATTTAAAGAAGATGGCATCTTACTTAAGATATTTTCCAAAGCTCTAATTACCCTCTTAATTCCTTTCTCCCGGGAGCTTCCTTTAAAACTGCCAATGTGAGTTACTACAAACTCACTACCTAAATGCTGGGCATCTTTTAAATCTCTTATAAAATCGCGAATAGAAAGCCTATAGAATCTTGCATCAGGACTAGCTAAATTTAAAGTATAGACTGCATGAATAAATAAAGGGTAAATTTTAGCCTGCCTTCTCTTCTCTCTAAATTCTTCTATCTCTTCTTCTGTTCGTAAAACTCTTTTAAAAGAACGGGGATTACGAGAAAAAATCTGAATAGTATTACAGCCTAAAATTTCAGCTCTTTCTACAGCTTTAGAAAGCCCGCCCGAGATTGAAACTTGAACTCCTAGTCTTAACAAGTTGTTTATGTTTAATTTAGGATGGAGCAGAAAAACTTCTAATAAGCAACGTAATCTAACCTAGAACCTCCATCTCTATTTGGTAAAATAGCAAAAATAGTTGGTGGAGCCGAGGGGATTTGCCCGCCTAAAGGCGGGTCCGCCTCTGGCGGAAACCCCTGACTTCTACGCTGCCAGAATAACATTCCCTGCTGAATCTATCTCATCTGATTCCTAAGCTTCTAAAAACTGGTGATTAAAAATAACTTTAATAATATG
>JAGGWS010000071.1 GCA_021163425.1 Candidatus Omnitrophota bacterium | reverse complement strand
GATAATCGTAAAGTTATTACTTTAGACATTTTAACCTCCTTATTCTTTTGTATTCAATTATATTCTAACATATTCGTAACTATTTGTCAAGATTATTTCTTCTCTGTATGTGTCAAGTATTTGGGGAGCTTTTCGAATCTTAAATTACAACAATTTTTTTGTTTTGTAGGGATTATTTTTGTCTATCGGAAATCTTCTAATATTGATAACCTTTGCTCTCATTTCAAGCTTTTTGTTTATAAAATACTGCTCCAGTTGAGGCTGACCTAACCAGTTGAGAGTATCTATACAGATACCCCGATTTTACTTTAGGCGTTAAAACTTTCATCTCTCTCTTTCTTTTATCTATTTCTCCTTTAGTTAATCTTACCGCAATCTTTCTTTTAGGAATATCGATTAAAATCCTGTCTTTATCCCTTAAATAAGCAATTAGGCCTCCTGCGCTTGCTTCCGGAGAAATATGGCCAATACAGGGACCCCGGGTTCCTCCGGAAAACCTTCCATCGGTAATTAAAGCTACGCTTTTTTGTAAGCCCATCCCCACAATTGCCGAAGTTGGAGAAAGCATCTCCCGCATACCCGGACCTCCACTTGGCCCTTCATATCTTATTACCACCACACTTTTCTTTTTGATTTTACCTCCTAAAATTGCTTTCATTGCTTCTTCTTCGGAATTAAATACTTTTGCTTCTCCCTCAAACTTTAACATATCTTTATCTACAGCTGACTGTTTAACCACACAACCATCTTCTGCTAAGTTTCCCCAAAGAATGGCAATCCCCCCTTCTGGATAATAAGGCTCATCCAGAGATTTTATAACATCTTCATCAAATATAGTCGCAGATTTAGCAATTTCTTTTATCGTTTTTCCTGAAACAGTAGAATTATCCTTTAATTTAGAAAGAAGCTTTTTTAATACTGCAGGAATCCCCCCGGCATAATCTAAATCCTCCATAAAATAATCGCCGGCAGGACGCAGCCTTGCAATACACGGCGTAGTTTTACTTATTCTATCAAAATCTTTAAGGGTCAAATCAATATTTGCCTCATAAGCAATCGCCATAAGGTGCAAGACAGTATTGGTTGAACCTCCTAACGCCATATCTACCCGGATAGCATTCTCTAATGCATTTTTATTCACAATATCACGAATTTTTATATTTTTCTTCACCAATTCAACAATTATCTTTCCACTCTCATAAGCAATTCTTTTTTTACGAGATAAAACTGCTGGCGTTGTTGCGCATAAAGGAAGTGAAATCCCCATTGTTTCTATTAAACAGGCAGTAGTGTTGGCTGTATATAACCCCTGGCAAGCCCCTGGAGAAGGACAAGCCTCCATCTCAAGAATCTGCCTTTCTTTCTCATTAATCTCTCCCTTCTTAAAACGACCTACTGCCTCAAACGTATCTCTTACTAAAGAAAGCCTTTTTTTGCCAAAATGTCCAGAAAGCATAGGTCCGGCGGTTACAACAATCGTGGGGATATTTATTCTCAAAGCTCCCATAAGCATTCCTGGATTAATTTTGTCGCAATTAGTAAGAAGCACTAATCCATCTAAACTATGTGCTTCTGCAACAGTTTCAATAATATCCGCAATTAATTCCCGGGAAGGCAGAGAATACTTCATCCCCGAATGGCCCATAGCTATCCCATCGCAAATTCCCGGAACCCCAAAGATAAAGGGAGTTCCTCCTCCTGCCTCTATCCCTCTCTCGATAAATCTTTCCAGTTCGCGCATATTAATATGGCCGGGAATTAAATCCGTAAACGAAGAAGCAATACCAATAAAAGGGCGTCTCATATGAGAAAAAGATATCCCTGTTCCATAAAGTAAAGCTCGATTAGGCATCCTCTCTAAACCTTTTTTTGTCTTATCTGACCTCATCTTTCTTCCTTTCTTTTAATCTGCTCCTTTTAATTCTCCTAAATCCTTAGAAAAAGTAAAATCTTTTAGAGACTTCTTAACAGTTACTGGCTTTACATATTTTGCCACTAATTCTTTAGTATTCTCTATCTTTAGTTTCTGAAAGAGGAAATCAAATTCTTCTTCTAATTTATGAGCAATATTTTCTTTTACATCGTTAGATAAAGAAAATAGCTCTCTCTTAAAAGGGCCTAAAGCTTTCTTTCGAGTTTTATAGATAAATTGTTCCTCAGTATCCTCAGGTTTCTTCTCTGAAGAAAGATTCTCCTTAATCCAGGCATAGATTTCTTCTTTAAGAGGAAGGGGAAGATTATCATAGATGATATTCTGAAACTGAGTAGCTAAATGAATTTCCGCACACTCTACTTCAGGAAACTTATGAAAAGCTTCTGAAGGTAAGGTTGAAGCTCCGTGCTGGACTGCTCCAGCTAAGCCAAACTCTTTCCGGGCAACCTGAGAAAGTTCTCTTAGAGTATCAAAATCTATTTTAACCTGAGCTAAAGAACCATCAGGAAGAACTACTCCTCCGTGAGAAGTACCAGTTTGAACGCTTATCTTGGAAATCCCTTTTAAAGAACCTATATATTCTAAGTATCCTTTCATAAAGGCTCTTAGTTCCTCAGGGGTGGAATTTTTACCACCTACTTCGCCAATCTCTCCACCAATGCTTATATCTATACTTTGAGGTTGTTTTTCTCTAATAAATTTAGTAAATAAACCACAGACTTCAAAATTCAGTCTCTGTTGCTCTATCAAACTCTCTTTAGTCAAATCTACTAAGGTAGAAGAATCAATATCAATATTGTAAAAACCTGCAGAAATCGCCTCTTCTATTAAAACCTCAAGAGAGCCTATCTCTTTTTGAGGATTACTAAGGTAATCTTTAGGTTTTAGCTGAAAATGGTCTCCCTGGATAAATACCGGGCCTTTAAAATCTTCTTTTATAGCTGAAGCTAAGATAATGCTGGAATACTCTAAAGGCCTCTGGTCAGTATAACCTATTTCTGACTTAGCTATCTCAAAAATAAAAGCACCCACATCATACTTTTTAGCTATTCTAAATATTGCTGAAGCTGCAGGATAAGTAAGAGTTCTTAAGTTTATTGCCGGAACCGTAAATCCAGAAAATTCTCCTCGACCCCGGGCTGAATAAAACTCCTGGATAGAAGAAGGAAAAATCTCTAAGTTCTGGCTAAGATTATGAATTAACCAGCAGGAAAAAAGTTTTATCTCTTCAGAAGAAAAGACAATATTCTCCACTAATAAATCCATATCTTTCCTTATCAATTCCTTATCCTTTAAGTATAATTCTTCTCCTTCTATAAATACACCCTTTAAGTTCGCTATAAGCTCCTCTTTACTTTTACATATCATTTTTCTGCCTCCTTTATAAACTTCAGGTAAGGATCTTAATCAACCTAAAATAAGACCCTGTATCTAACCACTTCTTGTTATCTATTGCTGATTTAAAACTCGTAGTTACTAACTTTTCCGACTGGATACCCACGCAAACCCCTCTCTTTCCCTGAAGAAGAAGCTCTACTGCAAAATTCCCAAATTTTGCACCTAAGATTCTATCTTTTAAAGTGGGTCTTCCTCCTCTCTGGATATGGCCTAAGACCGTAATTCTGACTTCCAGAGAAGTCTTTTTGTTTATTTTCCGGGCTATATCTTCAGCTTTGCCTGCTCCTTCAGCCACTACTATTATCCAGCTGATTTTACCTCTTAAATTTCCTTCAACAATCCTATCACACATCTTATCGATGTCATAGCTTTTTTCAGGAATTACTACCTCTTCACAACCTCCAGCTAAGGCAGTCTCTAAAGCAATATACCCACAGTCTCTTCCCATAACCTCTATTACAAATATTCTTTCTAAAGAGGTGGCGGTATCCCTTATCTTATCAATACAATCTAAAGCTACATTTACTGCAGTATCAGCTCCTAAAGTCAGGTCTGTGCCAACTATATCATTATCAATAGTTGCTGGTATACCTATTACCGGAAATTTAAACTCCTTACCAAAAACATCTGCTCCCCGGAAACTGCCATCTCCGCCAATAACTATTAAACCCTCAATATTATTCTCTTTAAGAGCCTTATAGGCTCTCCTTCTTCCTTCCTTAGTTAAGAATCTCTTAGAACGGGCGGTCTTCAAAATAGTTCCTCCCAAATTTACTATCCCTGAAACATCTCTACTACCCAAAGGCTTAAACTCTCCATTAATCAACCCTTCATAACCCCGGATTATCCCTATTACTTCTTTCTTCCTAAAGAGAGCGGTTCTTACTACCGCCCTTAAACAGGCATTCATCCCTGAACAATCTCCTCCCGAAGTTAAAACTCCTATTCTCTTCATAGTCCCCAAATATTTACTTCTTTAGGGTAAGTCAAAGTAAATTCTATTCTGCTTTAACTCTTTCCCAATCTTCTCCGGTATTCTGAACAATCTTAGCAAACATAGTAAGGTTACTCTCTCCCCAGTTTAAAGGGGCGTCACCTTTAAAAACTCCTCTAAGTCCCTTCTTCCCAGCTCCTAAGATACTTTTTCTGTTGAGGGGTTAACTTCTCTATCTTTACTCCTAAACTCTCCAGTTTAAGTTTAGCTACTTCTTCATCTATTAGCTGAGGAACTCTATATACTTTTCTTTCCAAATTTTGATAATTTCTTACGATATATTCACAGCTTAAAGCCTGATTGGAAAAACTCATATCCATAACTTCTGCAGGATGGCCTTCAGCACAGGCTAAGTTTACTAATCTTCCCTCTCCTAAAAGATATATCCTCTTAGGTTTTGTTCTTTTGTTCTTTTGTTCTTTTGTTCTTAGTATATATTCAGTAACTAAGGGTTTAACTTCTCTCTTTTTAAGCGCTAACTTCTCCAAACTCTTTATGTCTATCTCCACATTGAAATGACCAGAGTTCGCCAAGATTGCTCTGTCCTTCATCAATAAGAAATGCTCCCTCCTTATTACATTGATATCTCCAGTAGCAGTTACAATTATGTCAGCAAATTTAACTGCCTCTTTAACAGGAAGGACTCTATAGCCATCCATTACTGCCTCTAAAGCTTTTAGAGGATCAGGCTCAGCAACAATAACATTAGCTCCCAAGCCTTTTGCCCTCAAAGCTATGCCCCTACCGCAGAAACCGTAACCACAGACTAAAAAACAAGTCCCTGCTATCAACTTGTTGGTAGCCCTCAAAATACCATCAAGAGTAGATTGACCGGTACCATAACGATTATCAAATAAATGTTTGGTGTAAGCGTCATTAACAGCAATTATTGGATAAAGGAGTTTCCCCTCTCTTTCTAAAGCCCTTAACCTGATTACTCCAGTTGTGGTTTCTTCTGTCCCGGCCCAGGGTAATCTGTAATCTGTAATTTGTAATTTGTAATTTGTATGTATCATACTAACAAGATCTGCTCCGTCGTCTAAGGTAATCTGGGGACTAATCTCTAAAGTCTTTTTAATATGCTCGTAATAGGTATTTTTATCCTCACCTCTTATAGCAAAAACTTCTATTCCGTAATCAGAAACTAAACTTGCAGAAACATCATCCTGGGTAGACAAAGGATTAGAAGCGCAGAGTCTTAACTTAGCACCTCCTTCCTTTAAAGTTATAGCTAAACTTGCTGTTTCAGTAGTTATGTGTAAGCATCCTGCTATATTTATTCCCTTTAAAGGTTTTTCTTTTCTAAATCTTTCTCTTATCAACCCTAAAACTGGCATTCTATTCTTTGCCCATTCTATTCTCTTTTTCCCCTCTTTCTTTAACTTTATGTCTTTTATCTCAAAATCCATACTCTCCCCTTTAAACTTACTTAAGAAGCCTTTTTAACTCTTCTACTTTATCAGTTTCTTCCCAGGCAAATCCTTCTCCTTCTCTACCAAAATGCCCATAACAAGCAGTCTTTCTATAAATGGGTCTTAAAAGCTTAAGTTCCTCAATTATCCCTTTAGGAGTAAGAGAGAAAATCTCCCTTACTGCCTTTTCTATCTTGGCCTCTTCTATCTTGGCGGTCCCAAAAGTATTTATCATTACACTGACCGGCTCAGCTACTCCTATACAATAAGCAAGTTGAACCTCGCACTCATCGGCTATTCCTGAAGCTACAATATTTTTGGCAATGTATCTAGCCATATAGGAGGCAGACCTATCTACCTTTGTAGGGTCTTTCCCTGAATTATGACAGATAAATCCATTAGCAACAAATGTATGAATAGAAGGGACATAGAGATCATAGGTGTAAGCAGAACTTTCTTCGATTTTTTCTACCCTATCATAAAAATGCCCCATCTTAAACAATCTCTTTAGATAAAGAAAATCTTTATTGTTTCTAAAATTATCTTTGTAAGCTTTTAAGAATTCCTCTAACTTGCTATAAGTT
>JAGGWS010000050.1 GCA_021163425.1 Candidatus Omnitrophota bacterium | reverse complement strand
TAATATATTATATCCACAATAATAGAAATCAATGATGAATAATGTCTTCTGTATTTTTATGTTTGCATTAAGCTCTGCTCCCTAAATCTTGGATAGAAGCTTTTTTCTCATAATAGACCTAATTAGAATACCTATAAAAGTCGTAATACTCACCATAAGAGCTAAATTGAAATATTTATCATGAAATATAAATTCTATTTTATGGCTTCCAGGTTCTATTTCTACACCCATAAAGAAATCATTGGCTTTCAAAAGCTTTTGTTCTTTATCATCTACAAATACTCTCCAGCGTTTATCGTACATCTGGCGTAATACAAACATTCCTTTATCTTTTGAATCTACAGTAAAAATAAAACTGGAACCTGAAATCTTATCAAATCGCACTGAATAGATAGACTTTCTTGATTTATATGGCATGAATAAGAATAAAGGCTTTTTTCCCAGTTTCTTAAAATGCGCACTATTTTGCAGTCTGATAAAATTACAGGTTTCCTGATGATTATACCAGATGCCAGTGAACCGTTTTTGGTTCATTGATTCTACAGGATTAGCTAACCAGAATCTTTCTTTTTCTACGGCTCCTAATTCTAAGTAAGGCCAATTCTTACTCTCCCTCAATGTAGGCCTTAGATAATCTCGGGTAACCCTCAATTTCCACCTTTCTCTAACAAGCTCTCCATCGCGAAAAGAGCGGCTTGTATTATTCTGATGAGACAGGATTATCTCCATATATTTTCCTCTTCGAATAGGCGGTTCATCGATATTAACCCGGTTAAATACAATCCAAAATTCCACTGTAAGCAAAACAAGGATTAAGATCGTCTGTAGTCCCCTTTGCTTATATAGACAGGAGGAAAAAAGCCATAAAAGAGAAAGGTCAACATGAATAATATAGGCACGATAATAAAGAGATGTATTAAAATTGGAAAAAAACAATATCGATAGCAGCACAATAAAAAGTCCTACAGCAAAGAATTTTGCCCTATCAATTTTTCTATCGAAAAAGCCATCTAGGAATTGAGATATATAAAGAATAACGAATATTAATGGATAATACCAGTAAAGAAATTCAAGCCGAATAGCTTTCATAAAGGGCAGTCTTGAATTAGCAATAGAACGTAATACCGATACATTCCCATTTTTGTCTACAAGTAAGAACCACATAGACAAAAAAGCCATCCAAAAGAAACCATTGAATTTAAATGCTCTCCTCTTAAGAACTGCGTAGATTAAAGCAATAATCAATATTTCTCCAATATATACTGAGAAGTAGTATTTTACCGGAAGAAGAAAGCTCATTAGCTCATAATAAGATATTATTCCCAAATTAACATGTGAAGGCCCTACCGAACTTAGCCTAGGATTGGTCTTGATTGCTCTGTAAAGAGGGAGGAGCTTCGGCGATGTTAATAAAAAGGAAAGTACTAACGCTACACTTAAAAACTTTATGCCAAAAATAGGCTTCTTACTAATAAAAGAATCGATAACTACATACCCAATAAAAAAATATAGAGCTAAAACGCTTGAAGCAATATACCTTCCTAAAATAGACATAGCTAAGAAGCTAATAGTTATAAAGCTAAAAACTGTCTTAGACTTTTTTGCTTTAAGGTAACCTAATAATAGAAAAGGGAAACAAGCGGCATTATAAACCTGGTTGCTCCATGACACTAATGCTATTAATTGTCCAGAGAACATAAAGCTTACAGCAGATATTATCGCAGTTCTCCTTGAATACCCACATTCATTAACACAGAGATATATTCCGAATCCTCCTAGGAGCCTCCAGGCAAGAATCTCAAGTTGAGCTATCTCTACTGTATAGCGGACCAAAAAACCAACCACCAAGTGCGTAGGGAAAAGAAACGAACTAAGATAGTGGTCAACCCAAGGATAACCAAAATTCATAAAGGGATTCCAGAGTGGCAAACTAAATTCTCTTAAACAATCTGACTGGTAGTTAATCAGTGGCACCAACTGCCTAAAGAAATCAGCACCAGTAAATAGTTTATACAAGAACCAGTATTCGTGGTAAATGACGAGATTAAGAAAAGTCAATATACAAAAATCTATGAAAGGAGGAGAACCTCTTTTATTTAATTGTGTCTTAAGAAACTGCGAAGAATACACTAATTATTTAACTATTTGTTAATTTTCGATAATATCTTCGAGATGAAGATATCTGGGAAAAAAACACTAATTCTTGTAATTATTGCAGGAATAAAAGGGAAATTAACTACATTCTTCTTCCTATTGAGATAAATATGATTCGCAATCCTCTCTGCTGCTTTTTGATAAGTTGTTTGAAATAATGTCTTTCTTTCTCCCATTCGACCAAGACAAAATATAATAAAACGTAGCCCCTTCGAAGTAAATTTGACTCTTAAAGCTTGAAAAATCATATTTAAAGCCGCCTTACTAGCAGGATAAGCAACCTTATTAATATTCGTCACTCTATAGGCAGAAAGTGAGGATATACCCACGAAAATTCCCTTTCCCTTTCTAAGATATACAGGTAAGAATATATTTATCCAATTAATTACGCCGAATAAATTCACCTCAAATATCTCTCTAGATATAGAATAAGATAACTCTGGAACTAAATCATCTTTCGTTATCCCGGCATTGAGCACTACCACATCGGGGATAAAATCTTTACCTTTCATCTCTTCATAGACTCGCTTAATATCTATCTGATTTCTAACATCACAGATAGAATAATAAAGATTTTTTTTGGGCTCCTTCAGAGGCCTCCTTCCTATTCCCCAAACACTGCAACCCTTACTAAGGAACTCTTCTGATAGTGCCCTGCCTAGCCCCGATGTAATACCTGTGATAAATACTTTCATCTTTAATAGATTCTCAATAACTCCTTTAATTGTAATCTGCACTGATTTAAAAACTGAGGCATTGAAAGACCAAGAAGGAGATTATGGTCATTGTTAGTAAAATGTATGCAGGAAGCACAGCGGTTGGTATTCCTTACATGCTCTATAGCTTTCTCTACACCTACTTCTTTCACATTTAAAGCCTTAAATTCATCCATTAGAGCAAAACACGGATACAGATAGCCATCAGCATCTAATGTGAACTTGATTCTTCCGTAGAAGCAAGGAATGGGTTTAAAATCCGAAGGTATTTCTTGAAAAGTAAGATGTGGTTTAGTATAGGGATAGGGCCAATTCAAGGCATTGTTTAAAACTCTATAAGCGGTATATATAGGATAACCTCTTTTCTTCCATTTTATAATCTCCCGAATGACACTCTTGGTTTCTTCATCACTCAGCATAAATTCTTTAAAATGTTTACTCACTCCTCCACATTGGTAAAGAATGCTGAACTCTTGGAAATAACCTATCTCTTTTGCCAATTTAGCCAAGAATTCAACATCGTTCATCGTATATTTAGTTATAGTGGCGTGGACGCGTAGACGAAAACCCTCTCTTTTAGCAAATTCTATCGCCTCCAATGTAGGCTCGAACGTACCTTTACCACGATTTGCATCGTGTCCTTTCTTTCTGCCATCTAAGCTAATACAAAGACTATCCACATCTTTTATCAAATCAACTTTCTCTTTAAGAAGAAGTCCATTGGTTATAAGATTAATATAGATGTTTTTTCTCTTTACGTGGTCTACAATTTGACCAATATCATTCCGTAATAATGCTTCACCACCGTGGATAGTTAGTAAACGCGTGCCCAAGACATACAGTTGATCAATGATATCGATTAGCTCTTCTGTAGTAAAATCTTGATATTCTCTTCTGTTATAATATTGACCAAAGCAATAACGGCATTTTAGATTGCATTTATTATTTACAACTAAAACAACTATGACAGGCTCGACTCTATTTAAAATCCTATTTCGGATTAGTCGGTAAGGATAATTAAGACGAGAGATTGCTGATTTTATAGTTGACTTGACTTTCATCCACCCTCTCCTAAATTAAGGTACTCTTTTAAGAATTTAAAAAACATAGCAACAAATTTCCCTTTTTTTGTATTTCTATATGCATCACCTTCCTTAGTAATATATCTACTATCTATCATATGTTTTAATCTCCGCAAAAATATGTAATCAGGATTATAAACTTTTTTGATTTCTTCAAAATCCAGCTTTTTCTTTTCCGATTTTTCTAATTCAATCATTATTCTTACAGATATAGACCTGTCTATTATAAAATAAAACTGGCAATAGCCGAAAAAAAGGAGAAGGTAGATAAAAAGGCCAAGAAAGAAATTGAAAACCTTTGAAAATCCAATAACTGCCCCCGGAGTTATCCGTGGGTCAGGATGTATTAAAATCATTGTTTCCGCAGGAATCAATGCATATAGGAATATATATACAGGCAGTAAACTGCCGAATATTCCTAATAATATAGCAAAGCGATATTTTACCTGCCGGTTGTGAAAAATTAAAATATGCAAGATAAGGAAAAGGATGAAACAAATAAACCCGACTACTACCCCTTTAAGCATTTGTCTTTTTACCCCTTTTTTATTTACATTAATCCCGCCCTATCGTAATCCTGAAATAAAATATTCTATCGACAGATTCCTCCTTATATTTACACAAAATTTATATGCAAGGGCGGTTCTCCTTTTGGCTCTTCTAAAGATACTTTTCCTTGTTTTAAATCCCACAAAAACTCGTTTACTTTATGCTGAAGACAAAGAGTTCCACAATCTGTTTGAGGATTAAATTTATCGGAAGCTAAATATTCTAAGACTTTCCAGTATTTTTCACTCTTCCAGATTTCTTTAAAGGATTTTTCTACAATATTACCAATATGAAACTTCTTAAACCTTCTATTAAAAAGCATACCGCAGGGAGCAACTAAACCTGACCCCGAAAACTGCATAATAAAAGCAGGACCATAACATTTTTTGTATCTTCTTTCTCCCTTACTTAATATTTTTGACCACTTTACCTTAACTAAATAATCGGGGGTAGAAAAGCTTTCTGCCTCTTTAAGAAGAGGAACTAATTTAAAATATTCTCCATAGTTAATGCCTAAACTTCCCTTTTCGTCGTCACTGCAGTGCTTTATCACTGCATAATCTACTCTTAATTCTTTCCCAAGCTTAACAAAGGGCATAACCTGGTCAGAAAATTGAGGCATTAACACCATTTGTATACCTATAGTAACTTCTAAATTATTTCTTTTTTTTATTTCTACACATTTTCTTATAGTATTATAAACCTTAAAGAAACACTCCTCCTTACATCCCATTATCTGAGCATATCTTTCAGGTTTTCCTGCAGAAATATTAAAACGAAGATAAGTTAAACAAGGCAAAATTTCCTCTAACTTATCATCTCTCAATAAATAACCGTTTGTCCCTAATGCCATATCTAAACCGTTGGCTTTCCCTCTCAAAATAGCCTCATATAAATAAGGAGAACAGGTACTTTCTCCATCGCTTACAAAACTAATTGCCTTAACTCCAATATCTTTAGCATCGTCTAAGAACCTAAAAATCACATCTTTAGTCATTCGCTTTTCGTCATTTTCCTGAAGCTGGCCATAACAATAAATACATCTGTAAGTGCACCGTCGGGTTAAAGCGCAGTCAATGGTAATAGGAGCAATTCTCTCGCCCTTAAGCCAGGCTTCTACTCTCTCTTTATGCCAGAGGAGCTTATGACCATCTAAAATTATATTCTGCATACCTAATTCCTCATTCTCTTAAAAGTTTGGGAATCTGAAGGCCAGTCTTTTAAAGATTTTCTTTTTAGAAAGAGAGTTAAGAGCAATTTAAAATAACCTTTTGTTACTTCTCTTAAAGACTTAAAGCTAAAAGCTTTAGACAGACCCTTTTTTCTTTGTCTTAATCTGTAGGGGACTTCTGCAAAGAGATAACCTTTCTTTACTAATCTTATCAAAATATCTGTCTGAAAAAAGAAACCTTCAGCCTTGTTGTCCAAAGTCTCTAATACTGATTTTCTATAGAGGACTGTTCCGTTGGTATAATTTAAAGAAGTAAAAAAACTTAAGTTTATTATCCAGGTATATAAGGAAGAGATAAAGTTTCTTAATTTAGACCTTACTTCTTTATTAAAAACAAAGGGGATGATTATATCTACATCATTGAAAAGTTTCACATAGCGGAAAATCTCTCGCGGGTTATTCTCGTTATCTCCGGGAAGCATGCAAACAAAACTTCCCTTAGCTCCTCTTACCCCATCCCAGAAACATCTTCCTACTCCCAAAGGCTCCTGGTGGTGAATAACTTTTATCTTCTTCGGATACTCTCCTGCTTTTCTTTTAACAATCTCAAGGGTGGAATCACTGCTTCCATCGTCCACAACTACAATCTCACCCTTTAAATTAAACTCATCAAAGCCAGAAATAACCTCTCTAATAGCCTCCTCTATATTTTCCTCTTCATTCAAAGCAGGCATAATTACTGACAAAGAAAAACACTCATCCATATCACACCCTAATATAGGCGCATCCTTTATAATCTATCCATTCTCTCACTACCTCTGAAAAAGGCTTCCTTTCTCTATAAGGGTCAAATACTTTCATACCAATTAATTCCATAATAATCTTATCATCTTCCCCACAACAGTGAGAAGCTCCTAAAAAACTAAAGTAGTTGTTTACGCCAGTAGCAATAAATTTAACTTCTAAATCCTGTAAGACCACATCATTTCTAATCTGTTCTAAAGCCCTAAATACCAGGAAATTTACTATGGAATAGACTACAGGCTTTAACCCGGCCATAGCTAACCCTGCAGAAATACCTACTGTAGCCTGCTCCATAACCCCGGTATTAATAACTCTTTGAGGAAAATTTCTCTTTATTTCTTCTATCACCCCAAAACCCATATCACAGACTAATAAACAAAGTTCTTCGTCTCTCTGAAAATAATAAAAGAGCTCTTTGCCAACTTCTCTCCTATAATTAGGTTTACTCATAAGAATTATTTTCTGAAAGTTCTTCTTGAGTAGGCACTCTATAATGGAACTTAGGCACATTCTCCATACATTTAAGCCCATAGCCTTTTATAGTTTGAGCTAAAATAACTTCTGGTCTTCTTTTAGAAAATTTAGCTTTATTAATTGCTCTTACTAAATCTTTTAAATTGTGCCCTCTTACTACTCTAACTCGTAGGCCAAAACCTTTTAATCTATTTAAAAGGTCTCTTTCAGTTCTGTCTAAAATGCTTGTTATAAAATCCATAGCCTGAAGCCTGTTTTTATCTATTATGATTGTTAAATTATTCAGATTATATTTTATTGCAAATTGAACTGCTTCCCAGTTAGAGCCCTCCTGAAATTCTCCATCTCCCATCAGACAAAAAACTCGATAATCTTTATTTTTGAGCTTTGCTCCTAAAGATAACCCTACTGCCATAGGCAAACCATGACCTAAAGAGCCACAACCTGCCTCCAGTCCAAATTCTAAATTTCGCTCAATACATCCAGAAAGCTTAGAACTCTGTTTATTAAAATTTTCCCATTCCTCTTTAGGGATTAAGCCCTTATCAACCAAAATTGCATATAAACCATAACCGCCATGACTCTTAGAAAAAATTAATCTGTCTCTATCTTCCCAGTAGGGGTTCTTAAAATCGTAATTCATACACTCATAGTAAAGAGCTGTTAATATTTCAATACAGGATAAAGAAGGAGCTATATGACCAGCCTGATTAGAGACAGCTACCCTTATTACCTCTCTTCTTATATAGTCTGCTTTCTCCCTCAAAAACTCAAGATTCATCTAAATAAAATTTTTATGGGGAGGAGGATTTTTAATATCCCAGAGAAAATTATTTATCTGCTCAAGCCTGCAGGCTGAACGACATTTTTTAGTGTGCCAGTCTTGCATCATTTTTATAATCTCCCTTCTCTTTTTACCCTTCCATATCTTATTAAAACTCTCTTTATAGATATTGCCATAGATAAACTTTTTATCTCCCAAAAAACTGCTACAAGCATAAAGAGAACCATCTGAAGAAAGATAAGTCCAGAAAGAAAGACCTAAACATCTTTCATAAACTCTTTTATTAACTAAACTCAAAATCGCCTTTTCTCTAAAAATAATTTTAAATTTCTTATCTTCATACTTAGAAACTCTTCTTCCTAAAGATAAAAACTTTTTATAATTAACTTTAAGGTAGTTTTTACTCTTAGGATGATAGGAGTAAGGCTTTATAATAAGGTAATCAAGACCTAAAGATTTGCTTAATTTTATCATTTTCCCAATATCTCTGGCATTTTCCTCTAATAAGAGAAATTGCGCTCCTAAAGTAGTAGAAAGCTTTTTCTCCCTTTTCAACTTCACTGCTTTTTTAATATTCTCTATTACTCTATAAAAATCTTCCTTTTTAGTGCCGTGAATAAAGGAGTACTTTCTGGGAGTAGGAGCATTAAAGCTTACTCTTACCCAGCTTAAAGAAGAAAGAGTTTCTTTTAAAAATCTCTCATTAAGAAAAACCCCATTGGTAGTCAAAGCAACATCTAAACCTCTTTCTTTAGCATAAGTTATTGCTTCTGATATATCTTTATAAATAAGTGGCTCTCCTTCTCCAGCAAACATTATACTTTTTACTCCAGCTTCTGCTATATCTTTTAAGAATTTTTTAAGAACTTTGATTTCCAGAAAATGAGGCTTATAACCTAAAAAATCTAAGGCACAAAAAATACACCTCTGATTACACCCTCCCCAGGGAGAAATTTCAATGTATAAAGGATAAATATCTTTACCTTTATACCAATCGTATAACCTATCCAAGTGGTAGACTAACTTGTGGGAGTCTATTTTATAGATATCCATTTTATTTAGCAAGGAGTGCATGTACTACTTTGGCAACTCTCTGGGGGCTAATAAAATACATACACTCTTTCTTTTGGAAACATTCTCGTCGAAGGCAAGGCAAACAATCATAATCTACAGAAGGAGTAAGGATTTTCCCCAAATTGTAAAGATAGACTTCTTGGGAAGAACTAGGTCCAAATAAAGCTACTATCTTTTTTTTCAAAGCAATGGCTAAATGCATCCCTAAGCTATCGTTAGTAACTACTAGTCGACAAGAATTTATCCAATCCATATACTTATAAAGATTGTCTAAACCCTCTTGCCAGCTGAGAGAATAGTAAGGTTTCAGTAAAGTCTCCAGTTTTTCCCAATGCTCCCTTGGCCAAGCCTTGTTCTTCCATTTATTTCCTGTAACCCAATTAAATCCTACATCAAACTTTACTTTACTTCTAGGCTTATATCCTAAAATATATTCTTCTCCTTTCCACTTCTCTCCAATCATCTCGGCTAAAGCCTCCTGCCAATATCTTCTGTTCTTTCTCTTTTCTTCTAAATTTAAACACAGAGATAAAACCCTTTCTGCTCCATCGTAACTCTGAGCCTCACCCTTATATTCGTCAAACCGAAAACCAAATCTTCTCCAGGCATTTATAGAATCAGCTAAAGCACATATCCCGGGAACTTTTTCTAAGTTTATTACAGTATCAAACCTTTCTCTTTGAAGCTGAAGAACACTCTCTAAATTATAGATAAGTATCCTTTCAATATAAGGGTTGCCTTCTAAAAGAGGGTAAGCCCTCTCATCCACCATCCAGCTTACACGATCTTTCTTCAAGAAGTTAAGAATAACTGTTGTTCTCAAAACATCACCCAGGCTGGTAGTGGTAGAAATCTCCTTATCTAAAGTCTCAGAATAACCTAATTTTATAATTAAAACCTTAGACATATTTATAAATCCTGCCCCCACCCTGACTCGAACAGGGACATCAGCCTTAGGAGGGCTGCGCTCTATCCTGTTGAGCTATGGGGGCAAAGGATAACTTTCAAATTTCAAATTTCAAATTTCAAATTTCAAATTTCAAATTTTCAAACTCCAGATTCTAATTTTCAAATTTCAAATTTTTAATTTCTGCCTTTTTTACTATTTGAAAATTAAGAGAATGAAGTTTCTAAAACCTGAACTCTCGCCCTCTTACACTTTCTTAATACTTTATCAAAGAATACACTGGCAAGCCCTTTAACTTATTCCTCCCTCTAAGCTGGGTAAGTTCAATAAGGAAAAGAACGCCGATAATTTTACCTCCTAATTTCTTTACTAATCTAACTATAGCTTTGGCAGTGCCGCCAGTAGCTAATAAATCATCTAAAATTAAAACCCTGGCTCCTTTTTTAAAAGCATCCTGATGTATCTCTAAACTATCTTTACCATATTCTAAATCATAACTTACTCTATAGGTTTTATAGGGAAGTTTTCCCGGTTTTCTTACTGGTATAAAAGCAGACTTTAACTTATAAGCTAAAGCTCCCCCAAAGATAAACCCCCGAGATTCAGCAGCTACTATTACTTCTACTTTTTTATCTTTAAAAAGATGGGCCATCTCTTCAATAGCCAGCCTGAAAGCTTCAGGATTATTAAGGAGAGTGGTTATATCCCTAAAGAGTATGCCTTTCTCAGGAAAATCAGGAATAGACCTGATAAAATTCTCTAACTTCATTCCTCCTCCTCATAAACTTCTTAACTCAAAAAACTTCTTCCTGTTCCTTTACAAACTTTCTTAGCTTTTTAAGGGCCCTTTCTTCAATCTGTCTTACTCTCTCCCGAGAAATACCTAAATATTTTGCTACCTCAGCTAAAGTCCTGGGCTTACCATCTTCTATACCAAACCTCAAATCTAAAATCTTTTTTTCTCTCTCAGAAAGACTACTTAATAAATCCAAGACTTCCTGATGTTTAAAGAAATATTCAATCTCTTTCTCAGTGTCTCCTACAGAAGAAGTCTGGATAAAATCAGAAAGTTGAGACTCTCCATCTTTACCGACCGGTGCTTCTAAAGAAGCTTTTTTATTCATCCAGAGTTCAATCTCTGAAATCTTCCTAATAGGGAGTTTTAACTTTTTAGCTAACTCCTTACGAGTTGGCATCCTTCCTAACTTCTGTCTTAATTTCTCCTCTGTCTTTTTATATTTAGCAATTATCTCACTCATATAAACTGGGATTCTTATGGTCCTGCCCTGGTCAATTAAAGCCCGGGTTATAGCCTGCCTTATCCACCAGGCAGCATAGGTAGAAAAGCGGTAACCTTTAGAAGGTTTAAACTTTTCTATTGCCTTAATTAAACCTAAATTTCCCTCCTCAATCAAGTCCATAAGGGAAAGACCGTAGCGAGTATAGTGTTTGGCTATACTTACTACTAACTTAAGATTGGTAGTTATGAGTTTTCTCTTGGCTACTTTACTTCCTTTTCTTGCTTTACGGGCAAGTTCTCTTTCTTCTTTAGCGGAAAGAAGAGGAATATCTTTTATCCTCTCAATATAAGCTCTGATTGCTTCCATACTATATTTTAATTTTCAATTTTCAATCTTCAATGTAACAATTTATCATACGCCCAATACCCAAAACCTGAAACCCAATACCTGTATGTAAATTTTCAATTTTCAATTATTTCAAGGCTGCCTGAGCTGCAGCTAACCTGGCTATAGGAACTCTGAACGGCGAACAGCTGACATAAGTTAAGCCTACTTTATGACAGAATTCAATAGATTTAGGTTCTCCTCCATGCTCTCCACAAATACCTAACTTAAGATTTTTATTGGTTCTCCTTCCCAATCCTACAGCAGTTTTTATCAATCTTCCCACTCCTTCCTGGTCTAAAACCTGGAAAGGGTCTTGCTCATATATACCTAACTTTACATAATCAGCTAAAAATCTACCGGCATCATCACGGGAAAAGCCACAGCCCATCTGAGTTAAATCATTCGTCCCAAAAGAGAAGAAGTCAGCTTCCTTTGCTATCTCATCAGCAGTAACAGCTGCTCGAGGAACTTCAATCATTGTCCCAATTTTTACTGGAAAAGGAAACTTCCTTAGCTTTCTCTCTTTTTTTATCCCTTCAATCGTCTTAAGAATTACCTCTCTCTGAAGAATCAATTCTTTTACATTTCCTACTAAAGGAATCATAATTTCAGGCAAAACTTTGATTTTCTTTTTAGAGACATTTAAACCAGCCTCAATTATAGCCCGGGTCTGCATCTGAGTAACTTCGGGAAAACTAATCCCTAAACGGCATCCTCTATGGCCTAGCATAGGATTAAGCTCTCTCAAAGACTCTACAATTTCTTTCACCTGTTCAAAACTTATCCCCATATTATCAGCCAACTTTCTCTGACCTTCTTCTTCCTGAGGTAAAAATTCATGAAGAGGAGGATCAAGTAGCCTGATTGTACAAGGCTTTCCTTTAAGCTCTTTAAATATGCCCTCAAAGTCTTCCCTTTGAAGAGGAAGAAGCTCTGCTAATGCCTGGCGGTAAATAGAAAGAGGCTTAGAAAGTTTCTCCTCCAGTTTTTTTCTTTCAGCCAAATTTTCTTCTTTAGCCAAGGCATCCCTGAGTTGTTTAACCTGAGGGGCTACCAAAATCATCTTCCTAAAAGAATTTATCCTTTCTCCTTCAAAAAACATATGCTCTGTTCTACATAAACCTATACCCTCTGCTCCAAAATCTACGGCCGTCTTAGCATCAGAAGGAGTATCAGCATTGGTTCTCACTCCTAACTTCCTGAACTCATCTGCCCACTTCATCAAAGTAGCAAAAGGACCACTCATTCGGGGAGGGATAAGTTTTATTTTCCCAATATAAACTATCCCTTTACTTCCATTCAAAGAAATCCAGTCACCCTCTCTAATTATCTTATCTTTGGCCCGCATCTCCTTCTTGTGTTCATCTATTACTATATCGCCTGCTCCAGCCACACAACACTTACCCATACCTCTGGCTACTACTGCGGCATGGGAATTAGAAACTAATAAAGGCGTGAACATCTTGGTGAAAACTACAAAATTCTTATCTAACTCCTTGTCAGCTTTAACTTCAAAGTTGTAAACAAAAATGTTCTCTCTTCTTTTAGAAATCTTATTTACTCGGTAAAATCGTAATGGAGAAGCAAGCAGAATTTTGAGTTTCTCTCCCACAGGATTAAGATGCAGACACAAAGGAAGGATATCTCTCTCTATTTTTTTACTATCAAATAACAAATTTCTTTTAATCGCTTCTTTTACTCTGCCTCTAAAATTTACTTTATCAGCAATATCAACAAAAATCTGGCGCATAGGAAAGAATTTAGCTCCATAAAATCTTTCTCTTATACCACCTTTTATCCTCCTGCAGAATTTTAAAATATCCTCTATTCTTTCTCTAATAATGATATTACAGATGTTGCGATTTACCGTCACTTGAGGAACAATTCCTAACCGCAAACAAGCAATAATTATTCCTTCTAAGAGATACTCTTTAGAAACAAATAACTGAATTCTATTACTAGCAAAAGTACCATCTCCATCAATTGTTCCTGCTAGAAAATTTAAAAGAGAAATCTCATCTAAGGATAACAACCACTTTCCTATCTCTTTTTTCAGGTTATTTAGGATGCGAGCAGGATATTTTTTTGAAGAAATAAAGTCTTTTGCTGTTCCTGTAATTTTCCTTCCTTTCAAGTAACTGGTAGAAATTTTAAACCTCTCGGTCATCTTACTGCCAAAGACTTCACTAAAATAACTCTTTACTGTCTCAACAAAGTCCTTCTTATTCTTGTCTTCCTTTTGAGTAAAAATAACGCATCCTTTACTTTTTTTTAATTTTACATACCCATCAGTAAAAATTGCTCCTGCCAGATAAGCAAGCTTTTCCTCTCTTTTCTGTCCCCAATTAGGAATTCTTTCAGGAATCGCAACATATTCTTCTTGCTCAATTATTTCTTCAACAGGTTTTTTAATTAACCCTGGCCCCTTACAAGTAAAAAACTTATGGTCAGGTGTTACCCGAAGATAGTCATGCTGACTCCTTCCGGTCTGAGAAGGAATTATTTTAATTACAGGTGATTTTCTTCTTCCACAAGCAATAATCTCCTTCCAGACAAATTCCGATTTTCCTGTATCATAAGAAAGAATAAAAAGCCTTTCACCTTTCTTAAACCTCTCAAATACCTTCTGAACAGTAAAAAATCCATCTGAGAGAAGAACTAGAGAATCCTGGGCAATACAGGTCATTCCCCCTCTAGCTGTAAGAATACCTTTAGCTGCGTGCATACCCCGGATATCTTCAGGAGAAGTCTCTAACCTGCACAAAATTACATCTTTACCCCGGGCTTTCTGCTCTTCAGCATCCTTAGCAGTAAATACAGCCTGGCCAACTGCTGCTCCCGGAGAAGCAGGGAGTCCGGCCTGAGAAAAAACTCTTCCCTTTTTTAAAGCCAGCTCTTCCTCCTGAGAATCAAATCTAGGGTGAAGAAGCTGGTCTAATTGAGAAGGAGAAATCCTTAATAAAGCTGTCTTCTTGTTGATAAGCCCTTCTTTCACCATATCTACAGCTATCTTTACACCAGCCTGAGCTGTGCGCTTGCCCACCCGGGTCTGAAGCATATAAAGTCTTCCTCTTTCTATAGTAAATTCAAAATCCTGCATATCTTTATAGTGCTTCTCTAACTTATTTCTTATCTGGAGAAGTTGAGAATAGATTTCTTTATTTCTCTTTTTAAGCTTATCTATAGAGAGAGGGGTTCTAATCCCGGCTACCACATCCTCTCCCTGAGCATTCATCAAAAATTCTCCGTAAAGCTTATTTTCTCCGGTAGAAGGATTACGAGTAAAACCTACGCCAGTGCCCGAATCTTCTCCCATATTCCCAAAAACCATAGTTTGAACATTCACCGCTGTTCCTAATAAACCTTTTATGTTGTTTATCTCCCGGTAGGCTATAGCCCGGGGATTATTCCAGGATTCAAATACTGCCCGAATAGCCTCCCAGAGCTGAGCTTGAGGGTCTTGAGGAAATTCTTTCTTAGTATATTTTTTATAAACATCTTTGTATCTTCTCACGAGCTCTTTTAAATCTTCCACTCCTAATTCAGTATCAGGAACTGCCTTATTTAAAGCTTCCTGTTTTAATTCTTTAAAGTTTTCTAAGCCTTTCCTTCTGGCTATTTTTCTTTTCACTTCTTCTAATTGGTATTCAAAAACATCCTTAGGCACTTTCATAGCTACATCTCCAAACATCTGGATGAACCGACGATAAGCATCCCATACAAAGCGGGGATTCTTAGTAAGTCTTATCAGAGCCTCTAAAACCTGATAATTTAATCCTAAATTTAAAATAGTATCCATCATCCCCGGCATAGATACTGCTGCTCCTGAACGCACAGATACTAATAAAGGGCTATCTCTTCCTCCAAAGGTCTTTCCAGTCTCTTTTTCTAATTTTCTTAAAGCAGACTCTACCTGAGATTTCAATTCTTCAGGATAAGACTTATTATTTTCATAATACACCTTACAAACCTCAGTAGTAATAGTAAAACCCGGAGGCACAGGAAGTCCTATTCTGCACATCTCAGCTAAATTTGCCCCTTTTCCTCCCAATATCTTCTTCATATTGCCTCTTCCCTCAGCTTTTCCCCTAGCAAAGAAGTAAACATATTTTTTAGTTTTTTTAGCCATACCTCCTCCTTCCAATTATTCTTTCCCCTCAAAAGAATCTTTCTTTAAAGAAAGCAGGGAAATCTTTTCGGAAATAACTCTTTTAAGATAATCTCCTTTTAAAGGTTTTCTGACATATTCATCTGCTCCTAACTCTTTAGCCTTTAAAATATCTCTATCATCTTCTAAGCCTGTAACCATAATTACAACTATAGACCTATCCATCTTTTTTACTTCAGCTAAAACCTCAAAGCCATCATCTCCCCCCAATCTTATATCCAAAAGAACAACCTGAGGAAGAAAAGTATGCAGTTTATCTAAAGCTTCTTTTTTGTTATAAGCTACCCTAACCTCATAATTCTCCCGAATTAAAATATGAGATAAAGCCTCACAGATATCTTCTTCGTCATCCACCATAAGCACCCTGATCTTTTCTTCTTTTTTGTCTAACATCTCAAACTATCCTCAAAAAAATTTTTCAAATTATCTAAATCTATTCTTAGTTGAGACATCGTATCCCGGTCTCTCACAGTAACTTTTTTGTCCTCAAGGCTCTCCACATCTACTGTAACACAAAAAGGAGTACCAATCTCATCCTGACGCCGGTAGAGTTTACCAATAGCAGCAGTATCGTCATAAATAGATACAAAATCTCTGCTTAAATCCTGGTAAATCTTCCGGGCTAATTCTACCAGTTCTGGTCTATTTTTAAGAAGAGGAAAGACCGCAATCTTATAAGGAGAAACCCTCTTATCTAATTTAAGCACTACCCTCACCCTTCCTCTAACTTCTTCTTCACAGTAAGCATCAGAGATTAAAGCTAAAAAAGTTCTGTCTACTCCTGCGGAAGGTTCAATCACATAAGGAATATATCTTCTATTTTTTTCGGGGTCAAAATAAGAAAGGTCTTCTTTACTTAACTTAGCATGAGAAGAGAGGTCAAAATCTCCTCTATTAGCTATTCCTTCAAGTTCCCGCCAGTTTTCTTTATCAGAAAAGGGGAAATTAAACTCTACATCCGAGCAAGCCTGAGCATAATGAGCAAGTTCCTGGAGAGAGTGTTCTCTTACTCTCAAATTTTTAGGACTTATACCCAATTCTTCAATATACCAGCGTTTTCTCTCCTCAACCCAGTAATGATAGTAATCTTCAGCTTTCTCAGGTTCTACAAAATACTCTATCTCCATTTGTTCAAATTCCCGGGTTCGGAAAATAAAAGTTTTGGTAGTTATTTCGTTTCTAAAAGCTTTGCCAATCTGAGCAATCCCAAAGGGAATTTTTTTGTGCATGGTATCTAAGACATTCTTAAAATTAGTAAATATCCCCTGGGCAGTCTCCGGCCTCAGGTAAACTGGTTTTGAGGATTCTTCTAAAGGTCCTAAGTAAGTCTTTATCATCAAGTTAAACTGGCGAGGCTGAACTTCTTCAATCTCAGCTCCACATTCTGGGCAGAAAAATTTATCCTCTTTTTGAATCAATTCTTCCTTCTTAAATCTTTTTTTACAGGATTTACAATCTACTAATAAATCAGTAAAACTTTCTAAATGCCCTGAAGCTAAAAAAACCGGCTCACTCATAACGATGGAACTATCCAAGCCTACAATATCTCCTCTTTTCTCTACATAAGTTCTCCACCAGATATCTTTTATGTTCTTCTTTAAAAGAACTCCCAGAGGCCCATAATCCCAGACCGCCGACAATCCTCCATAAATATCACAGGAAGAAAAAACAAAACCTCTCCTTTTACAAAGAGAAATAATCTCAGTAAGTTTATCTTTCATAAACCTAAATTATCTGCGTAAGCTAAAAGATATTAAATTTGGAAATCTTCTTTTTAAAGAAGCAACCCTCTACCTCCCCCAAGACAGTAAGGAAGGTAATTTATTTTAACTTAGAACAAAGTTATTGTCAAATTTTACTGCTGAAAAGTACGTAGCCGAAACCATTCTACGAATTACTATTAATTATTGACCATTGGATATTGGTATTTTACGTGTGAAGACACGACCCCGTTATAAAGTTTTTAATATAAGCTATCCTTTCTAAAATTGGCGGGTGGCTGTAATAAAGAAAAACCTTAAAAGGGTGAGGTCTTAAGTTAGAAAAATTCTCAGCAGTTAATTTCTTCAAAGCCAAAACAAAATCAGAAGAAGAAGCAGTAGCACAGGAAAATTTATCTGCCTCCAGCTCCCATTTACGAGAGAAAAGATTTCCTAAAATAGAAAAGATGATTTCTAAGGGGATGTAAAAAATAGTAAATAACACTAAACTCAGGTAAACAGAAAGATTTCTGATTCCAAAAGAAGAAAACAAGACAGGGTTATTCAAGAAAAAAGTAAAAAGATAAAAAACTCCACCAGTAGTAATTACTGAAAAAATAAACCCTTTCAAGGTATGCTTCTTTTTTAAATGGCCAGCTTCGTGAGCTAAAACCGATACAATTTCTGGAGGTGCCAATTTTTGAATGAGATTATCAAAAAGGGCTATCCTCTTATATTTACCCAATCCTGTAAAAAAAGCATTAGCTTTAGAAGTTCGACGGGAAGCATCTATCTTAAAAATCCCTTTTAATTTAAGACCTACTTTCTGAGCATAATCTTCAATGGCGGCTTTAAGCTCTCCCTCCTCTATAGGAGTAAATTTATAAAAAAGAGGAAAGATAATTACTGGCGCCATAAATCTTAAGAAAAGCTGAAATAGAGAAACTCCTAACCAACAATAAACCCAGACTTTTTCTCCTTTAGTCTCAAAAAGCCAGAGAACTAAAGTTAAAACCAACCCTCCAATTATCAATATAAGAACCCAACTCTTGATTATATCTAAGACAAAAGTCTTAGAAGTAGTTTTGTTAAAACCATATTTTTCCTCAATAATAAAAGTTTTATAAATAGAAAAGGGCAGAAAAATGACCTCTAAAGAAAAAAATAAAATTCCTATAAAGATAAGCCCACAAACTAACTCAGAAAGCCCCAGACTCCTTACCCAGTTATCTAAAAAATTAAAGCCACCCACTAAAATAAAGCCAATACAGATAAGGGTAAATAAAAAACTTTCAACCAGAGAAAAAACAATATTTTCTTTAAGATAAAGCTGGTAGTTTCTATATCTTTCTCCGTCAAAAAAATCCTTAAATTCTGAAGGAAGATTTAGCTTTATATTTCTTAAATCTAAAATCTCTGTAATAAACTCTAATATAAATTTACCAATAAGGATAATTATAGCTGTTACTAACATAACTCTAAATGACTTCTAAGGCTTTTTTCTCAATCCAGCCAATTTTCTGGCGATGGTCTCTAACCTTATAATAACTTCCTTCCTGAGAAACTACTCTTAATTTTTGACCTTCATAAACTCTAAAATAAAGAGTAGCTTCATCTAAAGGAGCAAATTTTACCTGAGCTTCTTTTGTTATTACTATAGCTTCTTTACCCTGCTTAGAAACTTTCAAAATTAGCCCTGAAAAAGAAAAAGAGAATAAAAAGATTAAAGAAAGAACGATAACCTTTCTATATTTTCTAAAAAAAGTTAAATGAAAACTTAAAGTTAAGACTCCTAATAAAGAAAGATAAATAAGAGAAAGTAAAATAGTCAAATTGTCAACCGTAAAAGGAGAAAATACCTTATTTAAAAATCTGGTAAACCAGAAACTTCCTAACTCTTTTACAGGAACTTTTATTAAAGATAAAGCGTAGTTATAATTAGTCCGCAAATCACTATCTAAAGGGATAAACTTTAAAGCTTTCTCGTAGTTTAATATGGCTTTGCCTAATTCTCCTTCTTTAAAACAGGCGTTCCCCAAATTATAAAAAAGATACCCGCTTTCATATCCTTTTTTTAAGATAGATTCATAAAGTCTAATAGCTTCTGAATATTTCTTCTCTTCATAAAGAACATTTGCTTTATTGAATATGAGTTCCAATTTAACTGAATTATCCTGAGGAAAAGCTAAAAAAGTAAAACCCCCAAATATAAAAAC
>JAGGWS010000037.1 GCA_021163425.1 Candidatus Omnitrophota bacterium | reverse complement strand
TTCGCCAAGTCAAAGCCCATATAAATTCTGGTAAAAATGTTATTATTGATGTTCCTCCTGGTACTTCCTGTCCTGTTATTGAAGCTGTAAAGGGGAGTGATTTTTGTATCTTAGTTACTGAACCTACTCCTTTTGGTCTTAATGACTTGGCTTTAGCGGTTGAGATGTTGAGAAAACTTAAAATTCCTTTTGGTGTAATTATTAATCGGTCTGAATTGGGTGATAACAAAGTAGATGAGTTTTGTAGACAAAAGAAGCTCCCTATTCTTATGCAGATTCCTTTTAAAAAAGAAATAGCAGTTGCTTATTCAAAAGGCATCCCTCTTATAGAAGGATTTCCTGAATATAGAGAAAAGTTTAAAATTCTCTATTATAAGATTAAAGAGTTAGTAAAATGAAGCAAATTGGAGTTATTAGTGGAAAAGGCGGGACAGGCAAGACTGTGATTACTGCTGGTTTTGCTTCTTTAGCTAAGAATACCGTTTTTGCTGATTGTGATGTAGATGCAGCAGATTTACATCTTTTGCTTAAACCTGAAATTATAGAAAGACATAAGTTTAAAAGCGGTAAAGTCGCAGAGATTGATAAGAAGTTTTGTCAACGCTGTGGAAAATGCCTCTCTATATGCCGTTTTTCTGCTATAACTGAGGATTTTGTGGTTGACCCTATTTCTTGTGAAGGTTGCTGTTTTTGTAGCTACGTTTGTCCTGCTGAGGCTATTAGAATGGAGGAAAAAATTTGTGGAGAGTGGTTTATATCTAATACAAGATTTGGTAAATTAATCCATGCCAGATTGGGGGTAGCTGAAGAGAATTCAGGCAAACTCGTTAGTTTAGTCAGGGAAAAAGCAAAGCAAATAGCTGAGAAAGAAAAATGTAGTTTGATAATTATAGATGGTTCTCCTGGCATAGGATGTCCAGTTATTGCTTCTTTATCAGGCTTAGATTATGCAATAGTGGTGGTTGAACCTACTTTATCAGGCTTGCATGATGCAGATAGAGTTATTAAAGTTGCTTGGCATTTTGGAGTTTCTGTTAAACTGATAATAAATAAATTTGATTTAAATATTGAAGTTACTAAAAGAATAGAAGACTACTGTCAAATTAATAATATCCCCATAATTGGCAAGATAAAGTTTGACGAGTCTGTAGTAAAGGCTATGGTAGAAGGAAAAACAATTATAGAATACCAGGATACAGAAGCCAAGAGAGAGATTACTAAAATCTGGCATAGATTAGAGGAAGAGATTACATAGCCTTCTGTTTTCAGGGGAGGAGCTAATGCAGAATATAAATGAAGAGAGGATAAGGCAAGACGAACGTCTTAAAGAGAAAATGGCCGGCATAAACTATAAGATTATTGTTATAAGTGGAAAAGGTGGAGTAGGAAAGACTACCATAGCTGTAAATTTAGCCTACAGTTTAGCTCTTAGGGGTAAGCAAGTTGGTATATTAGATGTGGATATTCATGGTCCTAACATTGCTAAGATGTTGGGAGTAGAAGGAACAAGGGTTACAGGTTCAGATAATGGTATTGAGCCTGTAAAAGTACTTCCTAATCTTAAGGCAATTAGCCTTGCTTTTGTCGGCGAAGAGCAAGAGAAGCCTGTTATATGGAGGGGCCCTCTTAAGATGGGCGTAATTAAGCAATTTTTATCTGATGTAAATTGGGGAAAACTTGATTATTTAGTGATAGATTCTCCTCCGGGCACGGGGGACGAGCCTTTAAGTGTGTGTCAGCTTATACCAAGCCTGAATGGAGCAGTAGTTGTTACTACCCCTCAGGATGTAGCTACTTTAGATTCCCGCAAGAGCGTATTGTTTGCTAAAGAGTTAAACGTTCCTGTAATTGGGATAATAGAGAATATGAGTGGTCTTATTTGTCCTTATTGTGGGAAAGAGATAGATTTGTTTGGTAGAGGAGGGGCAGAAGCTTCAGCGAGAAAGTTGGATGTTCCCTTCTTAGGGAGGATACCGGTTGAGCCTGAAATTGTTAAGCTTTCTGATTCAGGCAAACCATTTGTATATTTTAATAAAGATTTAGTTGCTTCTAAAGTTACAGATGAGATAATAGAGAAGATAATAGCATATTTAGAAAGATAAGGAGGACAGAATGCCCACTTATGAGTATTTATGTGAAGAGTGCGGTTATAGGTTTGAGAAATTTCAAAATATGAGTGAGGAGCCGGTAAAAGTTTGTCCCCGGTGTGGTCAGAAAGTTAGGCGCCTTATTGAAGGGGGAGCAGGTTTCATTTTTAAGGGCTCAGGCTTTTACGCTACTGATTATAAAAATAGTAATTTTCCCGCAAGAACCTGCTGTGGAAGAAGTGAGCGCTGCGATAGGCCGCCTTGCTCGGATGATGGAGTGTGTAAGAGATGAGCACCAACTTTAAATTTTGTCCTTTTTGTAGTCACTCTTTAAGATGGCGAAAGATAGATGGTCGTCTTCGGCAGGCTTGCTTTAGGTGTGGGTGGATACATTACAAAAATCCTCTGCCGGTAGCAGTGGGTGTAGCGGTTGATAAGGAAGGAAAAATTCTTTTAGTTAGGAGGAATGTGGAGCCGGGAAAGAATAAGTGGGCACTTCCCGGAGGTTTTGTTGAGTGGGAGGAAGACCCTCAAGAGGCTTGTTTAAGGGAGTTAAGAGAAGAGACTAAGATAGAAGGAGAGATTGCTGGTTTAATAGGAGTTTATATTCAGAAGACTAAGAGATACGGGGCTATTCTGGCAATAGCTTATTTGGTAAGGGTTTCTAAGGATAGGATTTTTGTAAATAATGAATTAAAAGAGGCAAGATTTTTTAGGAAGAAAGAAATTCCTTACATACCTTTTTCTTCCCACAGGAGAATACTTAAAGATGTAGAGAGATTAAAGTCTCTTGAATTTTAGAAAGTAAAAAATGAATATAAGAGATAATTTTTTAAAAGTTAGAGAGGAAATACCTGATTATGTGCAAATAGTTTTAGCAGCTAAGATGCGAACGAAAGAGGAGATAGAAGAAGCAATTTCTGCAGGTGCGGAAATCATCGGAGAAAATTATGTCCAAGAAGCAGAAAAGATGTATCAGGAATTAGGAGAAAAGGCAGGAAAAGTAAAATGGCATTTGATTGGTGCTTTGCAGAAAAATAAAATTAACAAAGCATTAAGGATATTTGATTGTATTCAGACAGTCGATTCTTCTGAGCTTGCTGAGGCAATAAACAAAAGAGCAGAAAAATTGAATAAAAAAATATCTATCTTTATAGAGATAAACATAGGCAGTGAGATAACTAAAACAGGAGTGAGACCAGAGTATGAAGTTATAAAAGAGTTAGCAGAATATATTTCTAAGTTAAATTGTTTAAAATTAGAAGGATTGATGACTATGGGACCAAGAGTTGGTAACCCAGAAGATGTAAGAATTTATTTCAGGAAAACAAAGGAATTTTTTAATAGATTAAAGGAAGCCAATATCCCAAATGTAGAGTTAAGATATCTTTCTATGGGA
>JAGGWS010000003.1 GCA_021163425.1 Candidatus Omnitrophota bacterium | reverse complement strand
TTTATCTTTCTTACCCCAAGAACTCCAGCCACAAATTAAAGATCTCCTCATTTTTCTTAAATTAGTTAAAATTCCTTCCTCAATAGAAGAGAATATTCAAGCATATTACAAGTTACAGGCAAGATTTTTTGATTACATCTCAGATATCTTAACTTTGGATAAATTCCCAGCTTCTTTAAAGCAAAGATTAAAAAGTATAGTAGAAAAAGCTCAGATTAGACCCGCAAGTGTAATTTTAGATGCAGGAGCAGGCACAGGAGTATTATTCCCTTATTTTGCAAAGCACAAACCTTCTCGAGTAATTGCTTCTGAGGTATCAGGAGGAATGATAGAGAAATTGAAGGAGAATTATCAAAAATTGAAGTTTCAATTCGAAGAAATATTTGAATTAGAAATTTATCAAAAAGACATCACTATTTTGTTAGATGAATTAGAGGAAAATTCTATAGATTATATCTTCTTTAATGCAGTCTGGCCTAATTTGAAAGAAAAGAAAAAGATTATAGAGAAAGCCTTTAGAGTATTAAAAAAGAATGGAAAAATAATTATCTCTCATTCTGAAGGAAGAAAATTTGTAAATAATAGGTTAAGGCACTTCCTTCCCTTCCTGATAGATAAATTACCTGAAAGAGGAGAGATAAAACGTTTAATTCATAAACTTCCTTTAGAAATAGAAAAATTTATTGATGAAAATATATATCTTGTCTTTATTAAAAAAGTTTCAATTTCCAATAAGGTAAAATCTTCAAGTTCTAGTATAGATGAAAAACTTGCTAAAGAAATATTTAGTCTTCTTTATGGTAAAGAGATTTCACTTGATTCAACCAGCTCATCCCTTGAAGATGTTACTATAAGAAAGAAGTTGGAAAGAGACTGTATTCTTCTTTTGGCTGGTATGTTCAATCCTTTTACCAAAGCAATGGAGAGAATGATTGAAGAGGCAAAAAAAATTAAAGAATTTGAAGAAGTAGTGCTTGTGCTTACACGGGCTTCTCTACATAGAAAGATATGGGGAGCAAGTTTTGAAGATAGATTGAATATGCTTAAAAGATACGCTGAAGAAAAGGGATATAAAGTTATCACATCTGATAAATATCTATATTTGGATATATTAGAAGAGGTAAAAAGAATTTATCCTTCCCAAGAAGTTAGCTTCCTTTTAGGTATAAATTCCTTAAAACGGATATTTTCCTGGGATTATTCAGATATTCCCAACGCGTTAGACAATCTATTTAATGAAAGTGAGTTTATTGTTGTTGAGCGAGATAAAGATTCTTTGACTTCGTTTATTCAAGCGAATCCTGAATTCAGAAAATATTTATCGAAGATAAGCACAATTACTTTGCCTAAGGAATATCAAAAAATTTCATCTGCTCAAGCACGGATGGTTTGTTTTAATAATAATTTACTTCTTTTAAAGAAAATAGTCCCTGAGGTTATAACTGAATATATAGAGGAAAATATGTTGTATAGAAAAGTTAAGTCACAGATATTGAGAGATGTGTTATTAGATTCTCAATTATTTGAGGAGTATAAAAGACAAATGTTTGAGTCTTATTCCGTAAGAGATGGCAAGGGTAGGGTTATTCAGGATATTGTGGAAAGAGTTAAGTCAATGCTTGAGGCAGGTAAGAAGGTGTCGATTCTTTCAGTAGGCGCTGGTCAAGGTATAGATCTTGCATATATAAAGGATAGTTTAAATAAATATAAGGGTTTACTCGAGTTAGTAGGATTAGATGTTAATCCTCAAATGGTAGACAGTGCCAAAATTCAAGATTCTTCAATAATGTATATTAATGAAAATGTTTTGGAAGCCGATATGAAACAGCTTGAGGAACGGTTTGATATTGTTTTTGCTATAAATGTAATTCATGAGATTGTGCCAGAACTTGCTAAAGATAAAGAGACGAGTGAGATTAATTTTAGTTGTATACCAACTGCTTTAAGGCATTTATTGCGAATAATGAAGAGTTATTTAAAAGAAAACGGAGAAATTATCATTTATGAAGGCCGAGCAGAAAGTGTTGATGAGAAAGATAAATGGATAACAGTTAGATTTAAAAATGAGGATACCCGAAATCGTTTTCTACGCTTTGCCCAAAAATATCAGCCTAAGAAGATTGTATATAAAACGCAAGAGAATAAACCCAATCAGATTCAGATGCTCTATGGCGATTTTATGCGAGCAGTGAGTTATTATTTGTATATGTATACTCGGCGAGAAGAAATTGAAATGGAAGAATTGTGGCAGTATATTTCAGTTGAAGATATTATTAAGATTCTATTCGATGAAGGATTTAAGCATATCAAGCTTGAGACTTTTACTTCCAGACGTCAGCTTGATCGCTGGCAGAAAGATATGGATATTGATGGAGACTGGCCAGATATTATTATGTATGTTCGTGCCCGTCTTATGGATAAAACAGAAGTAATAGATGAAAACAAAGCCAGTTTGTTACTTCCTACAGTACATCCAGATGTCTATAAAAATAAACAAGGCAAGATAGCGGTTTTGGCTGGTGATGTTGAATATACAGGTGCGTTTCTACTTAGCCTTAAATCAGCTTTACGCTCTGGAGCAGGGAAAGTTTTTGCAGTGGGGCTGAAAAATTGCTTAGATAGCCTTAACATTCCAGATGAGGTTATCAAAAGGCGATTTGATAAAATTGAGGATATTTTTAATTTTATAAACGAGGAGGGAATAGATTCAATATTGTTTGGCCCAGGTATTTCTCAGGTAGAAGTGAATGAAGAGATACTTTTACGACTGCTGAAGTCTTTCTCTGGAATTTTAGTTTTAGATGCAGGAGCATTGTATTTAGCTAAAAAACATCTTTCTGCAATTCGTAGAACAAAAGCATCTGTAATTATTACCCCCCATAAAGGAGAGATGGCTTTTCTTATAAGTGTCCCCTCCATTAGTGAATCAGAGCGTATTAGTAAAGCAAGAAAGTTTGCTATTGCTACAAATCTGGTCGTTGTTCTAAAAGGCTCAGAACAGTTCCCGACAATTGTGGTAAATAAGAATGGTGATTATGCTGTTAATACAGTTGGTAACAGATATATGGCAAAGGCAGGTATGGGAGATGTTCTGGCAGGGATAATAGCAGGGATTGGTGCGGTTAAGTATGCAAAAGAGAGTGAGTATGCAAAGAAAAGGAGGAAAGAGGAATGGTTAGCTTATGAGTGTGCTATGTTAGGTGTTTATGTTCATTCTTATGCAGGAGACATTGCTGCAGAAGATTTGAAAGATGCTTTGATTGCAAGTGATGTAATAAATTGTGTAGGAAAGGCTTTTAGGAAATTGCGACAAATAGAGCAAGAATATATCCTTCGTGATTCTCGAAAAGAAATTTCCTTAAAGGAAGTTTATCGGTTATTGTCTTGTTATCCTTTTTTTGATCGATATTTGCTAAAGAGATTAGAAGGAGAAGGCAGGGTTTCAAATATCTTTAGTATATATAACAAAAGAACAGGTAAGCCAGAGTTTGTTTTAAAGTTTTCTCCCTGGAATAAACAAGGTACTATTTGGGGAGTAGAATTATTGCGATTTCTAAAACAAAAAGATAGGAATTTGCCTATACCTGAAGTGGTAAATACACAAGAAGGAACTTCACTTTGTATACACAGTGGTCGACCAGCGATATTGTATAGATATGTATCTGGAGTTAAAGTTAAGAAAAGGGAATTGAGTGAGAATATGATTTATGAAGCAGCAAAGTGGCTTGCAAGGTTACATTCTATTGGATGGAAAGATAACTTTGTTCCTATATTCGGAGAAAGAGTATATGATAAGGTGGGAGAATTCAAAGGAAAAAATGACAGGCGTTTTGAGAAGATACACGAGGCAGAGAAGAAATATGAGAGGTTGTCCGAAAAAGGTAGAGCAGAAGAATTATTCTTAGAGTATTTTGATTTCTTTGTAGAATTGATGGAAACTGTAGAAAGGGAATTTTTACCGCTTTATAACCGTCTCCCTCAATGCGTTATCCATGGTGATTACACATTAGAAAATATCTTGTGGAGTGAAGAAAAAACCAAGATAGTTCTTATCTCTGATTGGGATACAGCAAGGAATGAGGTGCGTATATTTGATATACTCAGGGCATATCCCTTTTATTCTCTTCTTGATGAGAATAATGAGTTGAATCTTTCTTCATTTAATAAATGGTTGATTACCTACCAAAAAGAAGCACAAAAGCTTGGTATCGGAATAACAAAGGAAGAGATAAAGGCAGTTAAATATATGTTTATGATATTATTTGCTTATCAATACCAGTGGCTTATTCGTTTTGAGAACAATGAGTTAGTAAATACCAATGATGCAGAATACCAAGAATTTATACGCAGATTTATTACTGCTAGGCTAATAGTGGATTATACCTGGAATGAATGGGAGGAGAAATGGGAAGAAAAAGTCTCTAGTCCAATTCAGAAGGAAGTGTTGATTAAAGAATTTATTATTTCTACTAAATTAATTCTTTTCTTAATTTTCTTAACTGGTTTTTCTCTCAAGGGTTTACTTAATAAGATTGATAAAGATAACCAGGATGAAGAAAATTATAGCAGTCTGTCCGATAATAGGAGGAATTTCAATAATTGCCATTGTCACTCTATGCCTACCACAGAAAGATCAACATTGTCAAGAATTTTTGCAGAAGAAAGTGGGGACGAAAAGATTATTACTTCCTCTCCGATAACTTTAAATAAAAATACAATGAAAGTTTTAGAAACTATTGAGAATGCTTTAAAAAGAGGAGATTTTAAGGCGGCAGAGAGGAATTTTAGAAGAATAGAGTCTTTTATTCCACCTGAAGTTAAAGAATATGTGTTGAATATATTCGGAGTTTACTATGGACACAATGAAAGATTTGATGAATGTTTTGAAAAGCTTAAAAAAGCAAAAAAAGTAGCTTCAAAAATAAATGATAAGGAATTTTTAAGAAGTGTAGAGTTTAACCTGAATTATTTTGAAGCAGTGAAGTTATTTGAAGAAGAAAAGTTAGATGACGCAGAGGCTCTCGTAAAAGTTATGTTAGAAGAATTTAGCAAGGAAAATCCTGTTGAACTTTACATTGTTTTATCAAGAATTTATTTAAAAAAGAAAATGTATAAAGAAGCAATCAAAATAGCAGAAGAGGCTCTTAATAAATTTAAAAATCTGAGCAACCAATTTTTGGCGCAATTATACATTAATTTAGCTATAGGCTGGGTAAAAGAGAAAAAGATAAAGAAAGCTTTAAATTATGCTGAAAAAGCAAAAAAACTTTCTCCTCAAAATCCAACTGTTTGGATTTGTTTAGGAGAAATTCAGATTAAATTAGATGATTTTGATTCAGCAATAAGATATTTTGAGCAAGCTTTAAAGTTAGGCTCTAAAAATTTGGAACTATATTATAATCTACTTTTACTTTATTTGAGAAAAAAAGAATATAAAAAAGCAAAGATAATAACAGAAGAAATGAAGAATAGAAATGAAACTCACCGATTTTTATTTTTAAGTCTTTCCTTTGTAAAAGAAGACTTTCAAGCTTGGCAGACAATTTTAAGTGTTAAAAATCTATTCTTATCAGAAAAAGAAAAAGAAATAAGGAAAGCTACAATTGATTCCAAAATAAACAAAGGGCTCTTTTTGAAGATGATAGATTTATATTTAGAAAATTTAAGAAAAAAACCAAAACTTAAAAGATGGCAAAGAGAGCAGATTGAGCAACTTAAATTTCTTTCCTCAGTGATTAAAGATATTATTGAAGAGGAAAAGTTAGAGAAAGAATTAAAAGAGTTAGAAGAAAAAGAAAAACAAGAAAAACTTAATTATTTAGATGTATATATAAAAGAGTTAGAAGATAAATGGATACTTAACAAAGACTGGCTTTCTCTTGCTTTAGTAAAAGAATTAGAGAAGGGGTTAGGAGGCAGAAATGAAGTTATTAAAGAGTTAAAGGAATTAAGATCACGCACAGAAGCAATTTTATTTTTGATATCTCTTAAGTTTCCTTTTCCTGATTTTTCTTTCAAGGAGAGAGCTGTTTTGGCAATTGCTATTAATAAAAAAGGATTAAAAGATAACCAAAGCTGGCAAGATATAGAGGAAGTTATAAAAGAAATAAAGAAAGGAAAGGAGAGGATATCCTCTTTTGAAGAGTTTAAAAAATTAGTTGAAGGAAAAATGAATGCCTCCAGCTCTCTATCTTTTTCTACTTCTGGAATAGAAAAAATTATCTTGATTTTAAGAGGTATGCCAATCTATGTGATTACTTCTACCTCTTTCTTCCTTTGCAGGCAAATTATAACATTTATCAAAAAGAGCGTCGACATATCTACGATTAAAGATCAAAATACCAGCAGTCCTATTAAAGTAACTCGCAGGCAATTTATACAAATTGCTGGAGGAACTGTTGGGTTGATTTTTGGTTATCTATTCCCCGGTTTAGTTGAAGCAGATATTGTTCCCTCTATAACTATCCTATACTGCAAACATAGAGACGCGGAAGATTTTGAGGAGATTATACCTGAATTAGATAAGAAGTTCGAGGAAGCTAAAAGAGAGAATAAACCACTAATGATATTTATTGAGAGAGCGCCTTCATATATACCTGAAGGTTTAATCCAAAAGGGACGTTTGGGCAGGGATGTTAATAAACATAAATTTACAGATTTATCTTATCGAGAAGAGTTTCTTGAGTTTGTCTTAAAAGATAAGAAAGCATTAGAGGCATTACTTAAGGAAGGTAGTGATGGGGTAAGGATACCCCCGGATATTTCTTACTTAGGCTTTATCAATAGAATGATTGAATATTTTTCTATTAAATGGATAAAAGGCTATTGGTTTGAAACACACTTTGAAAATAATTCCCTACATACTTATTTAACGCTTTTAGATGCAAGCATTGCAAAAAGATATGGGATGGAAACAGAACAATTATATACAGAAGTAGAATTATCAAGAGATAGAGATGTGGTAAATAATATAGAAGAAGTTTTAGGGAGGAATCCCAACCTTCCAGTTGTGGTAATTAGAAATGTAGCCCGTATAGCTTTGATAGATATATTACAGGATAGAGGTTATAAGGTTTCTGTTTTCACCTCAAAAGGGGTTGGTAAGATCGAAGAAGAAAGTGAAAAAATCAAAAAAGAGATTGAAGAAATTAAGGAAACAACGAAACAATTGGAGGAAGACCTAAAGAAGTTGAGGAAAAAACTAAAAGTAATGAAGATATCATTGCTTGTTGCACTTTCTGGATTAATTTATTTGTTTATAAATAGACTATTAGCATTAAGACGAGAAATTAGTAGAATTAGGAAAAAGAATAAACAGAAAAATAGTAATAATGATTCAGACGTTAAAACCTCCAGTCCTGCCAGGCAAGTGGAAACAGGCATTGTAGTTATTAAGAAAAGTGCCTCTTCTTCCCTGAAAATAGAGACTTCGGGGTGGATTCCTTTAGAAGTTAAAAGGTATGTAGAGAAGATTTTGTTGAAAGAATTGATAGAAGAATTTGGGCAAATAAAAGCAATAAGAATATATTTTGAGGAATGTAGTGATGAGTTTTTAAATAAGGTATATAAAGATAAGAAATTTGCTAAGAATATTATCAAAGACCCCTTAACAGGAAAAAGATTTGATAGAGCTTATAGACCTGAAAACAGAGAACAATTAGTAACCTGGCTTGCCAGAAATTTAAGAAAACCTCTTCATTATTTTAAAAACCTTTCCTCTAACCAACTTTGGGCAATGTATGAGAAGAATTTAATCCAGAATAATTTCAAAAAACAATTGGTGTCTTCTGATATAGAATGGCACAAATACAGGCTGATTATTAAAACAAAAGGAAACAGAAAGTCCTTGAGGCTAATTACTATCAAAAGGGACGATTTAATTTCTGCTTTTTCAGATTTTTCCAGTAGTGCTATTGTAAGGGAAAAGGAAAATTCTTTGATAGTAAAAAGTAGATTTAATCTCATTGAATTTTATAAAATACTTAAGAAAGTATCTGAAAAATTTTCTTATGGAGTAAAAATTGTAGGGAGCAGTTTTTATCTTAATATAGATGGTTTTGCTTCCTGCAGGCTCTTTGGCGATATAGATGTAGCTATCGCAAGTAAAGATTTTTCTTCCCAGCTTGAAGAAATTGATTATAACTCTTTCTTTGAGATGCTTAAAAAAGAGCTAACTTCTTACGCTGCCAAGATAGAAGAACCAAAAAAATCTATTAAGTATAGGGATATTATTTTTGAAGAGGAAAAAATAACTAAACGTATAGAAATTATCCGAATAGACCCCTCTCTTATCTATTATGCAGATAGTATAAATTTCTTCAGGTGCGTAGATGATTTAAAGTTAGCAGGTGCGGTTCTCCCTTATGTAAAAACTGGTTTATATTCTAAAGCTTTCCAAATATACCGAACGGCAAGGAATAGAGCTTTATCTATTTTGAGAGTTATAGACGAAGAAATGTTTAAAGAATTTGTGAAAAAAGCGGAAGAATTAAAGGGGGGACTGACTTGGCAAGATATAAGTTTTATAGT